>JARIDM010000211.1 GCA_029263945.1 Sporosarcina sp. | reverse complement strand
CTTACTATTAATCCTCTTTCTTGTGATTGTCCCGATTTGTCTTGTGATTTTTCTTTACTTTTATGATCGAAAACAAAAGCAACATGCCATTTTAAGGAACTATCCGATTTTAGGTCGAATGCGTTATATGTTGGAGAAAACGGGTCCAGAACTAAGACAATACTTGTTTGATAATGACAATGATGGAAAACCATTTACCCGTCAAGAATATTTACATATGGTGCTTCCAGGAAAATACTTAAGCAGTGTCATCGGGTTTGGCTCAAAGCGAGATTTTAATGAAGCAGGTTATTTTATACGAAATGCGATGTTTACGAAACAAAATGAAGAAATGCGTGTAGACAATGAACCGCTTATTGATACGATGCGTTACATTGTGGATGAGGATAACTTATTTGCGCGTAAAGAACACCGAGAGGAAGTCCCCACGCTTCCTTGGTTATTACCTGAGGAAGATGCAGTAGTGATTGGTCCAAATTGTCATCAGCCTTTTCATGTACGTAGTTTGCTTGGCCAATCTGGGATGAGTTACGGCGCGCTCGGCGAAAATGCAATTACTGCGCTTTCTAAGGGGATTGGATTGGCGACGGGTGCATGGATGAACACGGGTGAAGGTGGTTTGTCCAAACATCATTTAGCCGGCGGTACAGACATCATTGCGCAAATTGGTTCTGGTCTTTTTGGTTACCGTACAAATGACGGCACGTTTAGTTGGGATCGCTTGCGCGAAAAGGCAGAAATGCCTGAAGTGAAAGCGTTTGAATTGAAACTCGCACAAGGCGCTAAAATGCGCGGAGGCCATGTTGAAGGGGAGAAGGTTACAGAAGAAATTGCAGAAATTCGTAATGTTGTCCCATTCACGACCATCAACAGTCCAAATCGCTTTGAACAATTTGAAGACTATCCAACGCTATTTACCTTCATCGAAAAGATTCGTAACCATACAGGAAAACCAGTTGGGATTAAAATCGTGATTGGTGGAAAACAAGATGCCGAGGAACTCGCTTCGTTCATGGTAGAATCAGACTTAGGCCCAGACTTCATTTCACTAGACGGCGGAGAAGGCGGTTCAGGCGCGACTTATCAAGATTTAGCAGATGGTGTCGGTCTGCCCTTGCAGTCTTCAATAATATTGCTAGATGATGCCTTAAGAAAACACGGTGTTCGTGACCGTGTGAAAATTATTGCATCAGGTAAAATTACAACACCAGATAAAGCGGCAATTGTACTTGCAATGGGGGCCGACCTTGTGCAAATCGCAAGAGGTTTTATGATTTCTGTAGGGTGTATCATGGCGGAACGTTGTCATACAAATACTTGTCCGGCAGGTGTCGCAACGACGGACCCCAAATTACAGCAAGGACTCGTTGTTGAAGAGAAAAAGTTCCGCGTGACCAATTATATTCTGACCATGCGTGAAGGACTATTTCGAATTGCCGCGGCGGCAGGATTGGATTCCCCGACAAAACTAGCGCGTCAACATGTTGTTTATAAAGATGCACGGGGTCGCGTATTCCCAATTGAGTAAATGGATTTCCTCATTTGTGTAATAGACGAACGATTCGAAATTCTTACATGGAAAAGGGACGAAAACCATGAAGGTGATCGTCCCTTTCAATTTTCAAAACGCCACAAAGAAGAGAAGGGATAGGTGTTTTTAGTTCTATAAAGTCCTCCGATTACATAAAATGAAAGTGAATTATTTATTGAGGTCATTCCATTGATGAAAAGGTTGTAATGCATTTTTCACAGGTAATTGAACGAAAGGAATGCTTCTTTTTTCAGGCGCAGTTTGCTGATCTGTAAAAAAGCCTGCAAGTGGATTGCCAAAGTTCGCCATCTCATGTGCTTCTGTCTTACTACAAGCATAATAAATCTCACCTAAAGTAGACCAGTAAGCGGCACCGAGACACATCGGGCAAGGTTCTCCACTAGCATATAACGTACAACCTGATAAGTCGGTCGATGCTAAATAAGCGCAAGCTTCTCTAATGGCAAGTAATTCAGCATGTGCAGAGGGATCGTTGTGCAAATGAACCAGATTTGTACCAGAACCAATAATTTCTCCATCTTTCACAACAATTGCCGCAAAAGGCCCTTCACCTTTATTCACGTTAGCAATCGCCATTTCAATGGTGTGTTGTAGCCATTTTTCATGCATACGTAAAGCCCTCCTTATTGAAAGTTATTTCCCAGGAAATTTCCCGAGAGTCATGTGAGCTATTTACCATAGTACCATTAAACAATATAATCTAAAAAGTAGAACAAATTTAAAGACGATAAAAACATGTTATGATGAGAAAAAGTAAAGAGGGGGAAGAAAAATGACAAATGAGATGTACCAACTTATCTCTATCGTACTATATATGGGGATAATGGTTTTTATCGGTTGGTACGCATTCAAGCGTACATCCAACTTAACTGATTACATGCTCGGAGGACGTTCACTAGGTCCGATGGTCACTGCTTTGAGTGCAGGCGCGTCTGATATGTCGGGTTGGCTGTTGATGGGTCTTCCAGGTGCGATTTATTTAAATGGGCTCGTAGAAGCTTGGATTGCCATCGGATTAACGCTTGGGGCTTATTTCAACTATTTACTTGTTGCCCCACGTTTACGCGTTTATACACAGGTATCTGGTGATTCGATTACAATTCCTAGTTATTTAGAAAGCCGCTTAAAAGACAATTCACATCTACTAAGAATTGTTTCAGGTATTATCATTTTAATTTTCTTTACGTTTTATGTTTCTTCTGGAATGGTCGCAGGCGGGAAGTTTTTTCTTAGCTCATTCGGACTTGACTATCATGTAGGCTTGCTCATTGTTGCAGCGGTCGTTATTTTCTATACATTATTTGGTGGGTTCTTGGCCGTTAGTTACACGGATGTTGTACAAGGGATTATCATGTTTTTTGCGCTGCTACTTGTTCCGATTTTTGGCTTGTTTTTAACAGGCGGTTTCACAGAGACGGCAGTGAGCATTCGCAGTGTCAACCCAGAGTTGTTGAACTTCTTTTCAGGCGCGTCCTTTTTAGGCATTTTTTCTGCCGTTGCTTGGGGACTTGGTTATTTTGGTCAACCTCATATTATCGTAAGGTTTATGGCGATTAATTCAGTTAAAGAATTAAAGAAAGCACGCCGCATCGGAATCGGTTGGATGTTCCTGAGCCTATTTGGTGCAATTGCGACTGCGCTTGTTGGAATTGCATACTATCAACAACATAGCATGAAGCTAGAAGATCCTGAGACGATTTTCATTGTATTTGGGCAGATTCTATTTCATCCAATGATTGCGGGTATCATGTTAGCGGCAGTTCTCGCTGCAGTTATGAGCACAATCTCATCGCAACTCATTGTTACCTCTTCGGCGCTTATCGAAGATTTATACAAAGCGCTTATTAATAAAAACGCGACAGATAAGCAGTATGTCTTCTTAGGAAGAGCAGCTGTTCTTGTCGTTTCAATTGTTGCAATCTTACTTGCATGGCCAAACGATGAATCGATTTTAGACATTGTATCATTTGCATGGGCAGGTTTTGGGGCTTCTTTTGGACCCATCATCTTGCTCTCTCTGTACTGGCGTAAAACTACAGCAAAAGGTGCATTGTTTGGCATGATCACAGGTGCAGTAACGGTCTTGGTTTGGGGAAATATTAATATTTTAAAGACAACCGTATATGAAATCATTCCAGGATTCTTGTTTGCGCTCCTTGTTACTTACCTTGTGAGCTTGATCACGTATCGTCCTAATCCAGAAATTGAAGAAGAATTTACTGAAGCGGTTAAATTATTAGAAAAAGAAAAGTAAGAAAAAAGGCTGGGACAAAAGAGGTTAATCAAGAGAAAACATCGAAGTAATCAATGTGAAACCGTGTGAAACCAAGGTTCTGATACTTGGCTTCACGCGGTTTTTGAAAAGAACCAAATGATCAAAGAAAAACGCAATCGACTACGTAAAAACTTGATATATTAATGACCCACGGTTTAAATCGTGGCGATGGGTTGTGTTTTTTCTGGGTTAAAGGTCCCGTTTTGCTGATAAGTATATGAAAAGTGCTGATAACTTTCGCTAAGTGCCGATAACGACATGAAAATCACCGATAACCTTCAAAAAACCGCCGATAACGACTGGTTAAGTGCTGATAACACAAAGAAATCGTGTGAAACCAATAATCTTGTTACTTGTCTTCAAGCGGTTTGGATTTTTCTCAGACACTTTTAACAAGGCTAGCGCATGAAGCAGCGCGTAAGAGGGAAAGATTAAGGATATTGTCATTGGGGTATTGTGATTTAAATGGCAGTAGGACGCGGTTCCTTTGTTCGATGAAAAACCGTGTGGTAACATTGCGATATAGATAGCGTTGGCTGAAGGGAGTTGTCTCGTGTGGCAACAGTAAATGAACGTGCAGTCCTCATCGGGGTGCACACACAAACAGACGAACATTTCGAGTATTCAATGGAAGAACTGGGGAACTTAGCGGAAGCAATTGATGTAAAAGTGGTCGGCTCAATTAGCCAAAACCTAGAGCGTATCAATGCTTCTCATTATGTAGGGACAGGTAAAATTGAAGAAATCCGTCATTTTTATGAAGAGACAGATGCAAATCTCGTCATTTTTAATGATGAGTTGTCCCCCTCTCAAATTAGAAATTTAGAAAATGGACTTGAATGTAAAGTCATTGATCGGACGATGTTAATTTTAGATATCTTTGCAAGACGTGCACGTTCCCGGGAGTCGAGAATGCAAGTAGACCTTGCCCAACTTCAATATATGTTGCCGCGCTTAGTGGGCCTTCGTGCTTCACTTGGTAGACAAGGTGGCGGAACGGGTGGGGGACTTCAAAACAAAGGTGCAGGAGAAACGAAGCTCGAACTAGACCGCCGCGTAATTGAGGACCAAATTGCAAAGCTACGCAGAGAATTAGAACAGATGCAAGGTCAGCGGGAAACACAGCGTAAACAACGGCAAAGAAGTGGTATTCCAGTCGTTTCGCTAGTCGGCTATACGAACGCGGGAAAATCGACAATTATGAATGCCCTTTTAGAGAGAATGGGCGCGGAAGTTGACAAGCAAGTGTTTGAAAAGGACATGTTATTCGCAACGCTTGATACGTCTGTGAGACATGTTAAGTTGCCAGATAATAAGGCCTTCTTATTAACAGATACAGTCGGTTTTGTAGGCCAACTACCACATAACCTCGTCAAAGCGTTTCGTTCGACATTGGAAGAAGCAAGAGATGCAGATTTACTTTTACAAGTCGTAGATGTCTCGCATCCAGAGTACCGCTTTATGATCGACGTTACGAACGAGACCCTACAAGATGTTGGGGTTGAAAATGTACCGACCCTCAACGTATTTAATAAGTCTGACAAAGCTGATATCCCTTATCCTCGGGTAAGTGATCCTAACATATGGCTATCCGCAAAAGACGGGCAAGGGATTGACGAACTTGTCGAATTAATTAAGAAGTACATTTTCAAACAATATTCGACGTGTAAATTACTCGTTCCTTTTGACCGTGGCGACGTCGTTGCTTATCTTAACGCGAACGCCAATGTAAAAGAGACGAACTATGAAGAAGAAGGAACTTTCATGACGGTTGAGATGTTAGCAAACGACCGTGATAAGTTTGACTCCTTTATTATTAGCCATTAAAAAATGCACTGTATTGTCAAATCAGACAGTACAGTGCATTTTTACTTAGAAAAGGGGGGGAATCCCTACTATTACCCTAAATGTTGTCGTTTATACTTCTTGAAATTGAATATTATGAAGTCGAGCGAAAATCCCTTCCTGTTCAACGAGTTCTTTGTAGGTTCCGTCTTCCTCAATGCCATTTTCCGTTACAACCAGCACGCGGTCAGCGTCTCGAATCGTAGCCAGTCTATGCGCTATGACAAGCGTTGTTCGATTCTCCGCAAGTTCTGCAAGGGATTGTTGAATAATGCGCTCTGTTTCTGTATCAAGGGCAGAAGTCGCTTCATCTAAAATAAGAATCGGTGGGTTTTTCAAGAACATACGTGCAATCGCAAGGCGTTGTTTTTGTCCGCCAGAAAGCTTGAGGCCCCGTTCCCCAATTTGTGTTTCATAACCCTCTGCTAAATCTGAGATCATATTAGATAGATGCGCTTTTCGGGCTGCTTCATAAATTTGTTCATCCGTTGCTTCTAAGTTTCCATAAGCAATGTTTTCTTTAATGGTGCCAGTGAATAAGAATACATCTTGTTGCACAATCCCGATTTGAGCACGAAGCGATTGTTGCGTCATCTCACGAATATCTAGCCCGTCAATGGTAATGGCGCCTTCATCGACATCGTAAAAACGTGGAATCAGTGAACAGATTGTTGTTTTCCCAGCACCAGAAGGACCAACAAAAGCAACTGTTTCACCTGAACGAATGTCTAAATTAATGCCGCGTAACACTGGTTTTGAAGGATCGTAATTAAAGTGTACATCATTAAAAATGATGTCTCCGTTTAAGTGTTTCACCGCGACCGCACTCGGAGCATCTACAATCTCGGCATCTTGTTCGACGAGTTCTCTAAATCTACGGAAGCCTGCCATTCCTTTGGGATAAAGTTCAAGTAACGCACTGATTTTATCAACAGGTTTAATAAGGATATTCACAAAAAGAATGAATCCTACAAGTTCTCCGTGCGTTAACTTTCCATTAAAGGAGAACCAAGCGCCGACAACGAGTACAACAAGCGTCATCAGCCGAGTCATCATATACATACTCGAATGGGTCCAGGCCATCACTTTATAAGCAACAAGTTTAGCAAGTCGAAAGGCCCCGTTGTCTTTTTCAAAACGAGCAATTTCAAAATCTTCATTCGTGAAAGATTGCACAACACGTGCACCAGACACACTGTCTTCTACACGCGCATTGACATCAGCAATTTTCCCGTACATATTCGTCCAAGCTTCGTTCATCTTAATGTTGCAGTAAGTGACAAGAATGATCAGTAAAGGCACCATCACGACTGCAATCACAGCGAGCTCTGGATTAATGTTGTACATCAGTAAAAAGGCACCGACCAGCGTCATTACCGCGATGAATAAATCCTCGGGACCGTGATGCGCCAGTTCCCCGATATCAAATAAGTCGTTCGTAATTCGACTCATAATATGACCTGTTTTTGTATTGTCGAAAAATCTAAAAGACTGGCGCTGGACATGATTAAACAATTGCTGTCGCATATCCGTTTCGATGTTAATCCCCAGTTTATGTCCGAAGTAACTGACAATATATTGAAGGAAAGTACTGAATACATAGATCACGAGTAATAAAATACTGACCGTTACAATTTTCCCCCAATCCCCCCCAGGCAGTAGTTTGTCGATAAACCACTGAACCGCTAACGGGAAGGCAAGTTCGAGGAGTGCAACGAAAATCGCACTCGAGAAGTCGATGATGAAAAGCCGTCTATGTGGTTTGTAATAAGAAAAGAACTTTTTAAGCATGTATGTATTCTCACTCCTTTATCTAACAGCTAGTATAGCCGATTATCTAGTGAAAAACGATTCTTTCCTTCCAATGAAATTTATTTGATGTACGTCTAAAGAACCATCTTTAATGAATGGTCCGTTTTGTTTATTTTCTTATAATGAGGGAACTTAAAGATTAAATCTGCCGTATGTGTAGATGTAGACAAAATACAAAGAAGAAGGGAAGCTGTTTATATGAAAAAATGGTTACAAGGTTTTGCCATTGGCTTTTTAGCGCTTAGTTTGGCAGCGTGTTCGGATAGCGCAGACGAAACACCTGATGTAGACAAATTAGAAGAAATGGAAACCACTGATTCAGGTGCAGTTGAAGATACAGATAGTATTATGAAAGATAAAGAGGTAGAAGAAGAACTAACGACGGAGGAGGTCTTCGAAAAAGCGCAAGAAGCTTCTGATCATTTAAAGAGTATGCATGCAAAGATGTTTATCAAACAACACATTAAAGCGCCTGATATGGGCATGGATATGGAAAGCAATATTGAAATGGACATGGATGTGGTTCAAGAACCTATGCAGATGCATCAAGTGATGAAGATGGATATGGGCGAAGAGGGTGTCGCAGATATTGAGCTATACATGACAGAAGCGGGGTTCTTTATGAAAGACCCAACTTCAGATACGTGGATGAAGCTTCCAGCTGAGCTGTATGAGGAACTTTCTACTTCAATGTCTGGTGATGCAGACCCAAATTTAGATTTAGCACAATTAGAGGAATATGCGGATGACTTTACAGTAGAGGAAACTGAAAAGGAATACGTTCTTAAATTAAAGGCTTCAGGTGATAAATTTAATGCACTCATTCAAGATCAGTTATCTTCAATGGAAGGGATCGATGAATCAGCCATTGATACGTTAGAAAATATGACGATACACCAATTGGAGTACGAAATCTTTATAGACAAAGAAACATTTAATACCAACGCATTTAATATGGTAATGGATATGGAGATGTCTGAAGAAGGCAGCACAGTGCGTATCGTTCAAGATATGAAAGCAGAAATCAGTCAAATTAATGAAATGGAAGAAATTATCGTCCCACAAGAAATTATAGATGCAGCAGTAGAACAATAAAAAAATCATAAAAATATCAAATGGCATCGTTTATTTCGATGCCATTTTGATGTCTAAACAGCGGATTGGAATCATTCTGCTACGCCAACACGTTGTGATCATATCAAATCCTTTGATAGTTGGTTTATAGAAATAACATAGTTGAACTTACACAAGAATGAGGGGATTTTTTTGTGGTTTTGGATAAAAGTACTGCGTTATATTTTTATAACGGTTTTTGTTTTAATCATCGCCTTTATTGCTGTTCTTATAGTTACGCACAAACAAAGTGTGAAAAAAGAAAAAGTCATCGTTGAAAAGTATTTTGAAACCCATTATGGGGATACAGATTATGTAATAGATAAAATCTTTGATAATTATCCAATTTCAGGAGTTGTCGCCTACACTTCAAGCAGTGGGGTATATTAGTTGAAAAAGTATCTTAAGCAATCAGGCAAAGATCAGACATAGATAAACTGTTGCTTTCCGTTCCGGCGTACGCTTTCCGGAGGGCGTGGCTTAAGCCGCTTCCTTCGCTCCGCTCCGTCCAGGGTCTCAAGTCTCACGCTGATCCTCCCGGAGTCGACGCCTCCACTCCAAGCAACGGAGTGAATTAAATATAAAGTGTCCTTTCAACAATAGGGCCAGGTTGTTGAAGATAAAGTATGAATTTTAGGAGGTTATTTTATGTTTATAGTAAATGTAGAAGGGGCTATCCATCGCAATGATAAATGGCTTTTAATCCGCAGAAGTGAAAAGGAGGAACATGCTGGAGGTGATCTTTCATTAGTTGGTGGAAAGTGTGAAATCGAAGGAAATTCATCTGATATTCTTGAACGGACCTTAAAAATAGAAGTTTTCGAAGAAGTAGGCTGTGAAGTGACGGCCATCAAATATGTAAATAGCTCTTCTTTTGTTACTGAATCAGGGATAAATGTAATTGATGTCGTTTTTTTATGTCATCATAAATCAGGAGAACCATATGCTAAAAGCACTGAAGAGGTTGATGATGTTATTTGGATGACCACTTCAGAAATTCTTGCTCATACGGATCTTCCTGTATATCTAAAGGAAAACATTAAACTAGCAGCGAATGTGCTACAAGATAGTTTGCATGTACTATAAGAGAATTAACTTTGGAGTGATTCAGTTGAAAAAAGTTTACGTGATACGGCATTGTGCAGCCGAGGGGCAGTCATCTGAATCGCGACTAACTGCAACAGGCTGTAGACAGGCGAATGAATTAGCTACCTTTTTTGATAATGTTAAAGTTGAACGGATCATATCGAGTCCGTACAAGCGTGCCATTCAAACTATACAACCACTTGCAGAACGGCTAAATATTGAAATTGAAATTAATAGCCAATTAGAAGAACGAGTACTAAGTACAGAA
>JARIDM010000205.1 GCA_029263945.1 Sporosarcina sp. | reverse complement strand
ATCACTCCAAATTTCAAATCCTTTTTTCAAGTAGAACAAACGACCATTTGAAGTCATTCGCTCTATATTCTTTTCGTCAAATGCTTGGCCAAAGCGATCTTTTAAACTTCCGACAGAACCTTGTGGTGCTTCAACGCCTAACGTCTCTACGAGTTTGACGGCACCATTCACAGGTACATAAACGAAAATGAACGCGGCCAAAAATCCAATGGCAAACTTTTTAATGAGTACGAATTGTTTCGATAAAACAATGTAAGTTACACCAAGAACAGCTGCTGAAATGAGTGTCCCACGAGAGAATGTTAACAACAAAATACCGATGAAAAGAACAAAGCTTACGTTTAGCCATTTTGAATAATGCTTTGATGTATCTTTCATCTTCAAAATAATGACGGCAATAATGCTGAACATCATTAAGAGTGCAAGAGAATTTGGATTTCCTGGTAAGCCGTAAATACGGACCATATTCTCAGCCGATAAAGGCATATACTTCCAATACTCAGGGAGCAACCATTGGCGAATTGAAATCTTTTCGACAAGTCCATGTAAGGAAAGTAGCCAACCCAGTCCCACACCTGTCCATAAGAATTTAGTAGCCCAGTTTTCTGGTAAGTGTGATCTCGAGATAAAGTAATACACGAGATACATAATGAGGAACGTTCTTACTTGGAAAATGGTTGCTGCAAAGCCCACACCATTTTTAAGGCCAATGATCGTTCCGAAAACTAAAAAGGCTAAAAACGCAATTTCAAACCACTTAAAAGTAAAGAGGCTTTTCAAGTTAAACTTACTTGAAATGAGAAGACGAAGCAATAATGTAAAAGTAATAATATCACCGATTAACTTTAAACCAGGGTTAATTTCTATTAAAAAGGGTCGAACGGCTACATAGACTAACAAATAGAGTAGACTTTCAAAAGGTTTAACCCATGCGAATCCTAAAAAAAGAACCGCAGTTACCACCATTGCAATTTTGGCAGGTAAAGCCAATGCAGCAAAGGTCAAGATAATAAGAAGTAGAATTGGCAATACCTCTTTTGAAAATTTGAAATTTAAATTACGTTGCATAATCAAGTTCCTTTCAATAACATCTTCTTAACTTACGTTAACAGGCTATAAATGAATATTTTTATAGTGTTTTAGGGTGTGCAGTCTAGCTATTGGATGCGTCATCTATTTTCTTTATCAAATGAATCTTACATCCATATGTGACGTTTATCAACGATAAAAGTTACAGTTTAAATCTATTACCATTTTCGATATTTTTGAGACGCAAATGTAACAAAAAAAAAGAACATTCCCCTCTCGTTCCTGTATAATGTTGGTTACAATGCAACCTTACATTAATTGGAGGGATGCCTAAAATCTATTATACGTTATAAATGATTTTTTATCATGTTTTAGTTGTAAATTTTACTTCGGTAAATAGTTACTTTAATGGTTTATAGAACCAGTTGCAACTATGAATTACGTAGAAGAATGGGAGAGAGTTATGAAAAAATTTTTAAGCCTATCGATTTTATTACTATGCGCTTTGGGTCTCACTGTACCAGCGCCTGTTGAGGCTAGCCAAAGTACAGTATCCACACAACCATTGTCCCCAGGAGTTACTTGGAATAAATATGATTTTCGTTCTGCAAATAAACACGAAATTAATCATATCGCTGTAGATTTAAATAATCCACATGCAACGGTCGATATTGGCTTGCCAACGACTTTCGGTGCGAAGATGAGAACGACGGCTTTAGCAACAAAGAACTCGAATGGAAATGGCCACCGCGTTGTTGGGGCAATTAATGCAGCATTCTATCATATGGATAATGGAATGCCGATTTACTTAGTTGCAAAAGATAATAACATTTATAACAGTGGGATTATCTCAACGGGCAACGATGCATTTGTAAGTAATCCGATCGCTTTTGGGATTACGAGTAATGGAAATGCCGAAATTGATAACTTTTCAACGCAGTTTAAAGCAACGTTACCAACTAAGACGATGATTGTCGATGGCGTTAATCGATTAAGAGAAACAAACGAATTAATTGTTTACACACCGCAGCACCATTCGTCTTCTACGTTGACAAACCAATTCGGGGTTGAATACATATTCCAATCAGATGGGCCAGTCGCCTCAACGAAATTTGGTCAAACACTTAAAGGAAAAGTAGTTGCAATCCATCCATATGGTTCGACGGGTAAACGTGAAATACCTAAAAATGGGTTTGCACTTTCAGCTACAAAGGATAAAGCAACGGCTTTGCAATCATTGGAAATGGGTGAAGAAGTAACGGTTAGACTAGGAATCGATTCGAAATGGCAGAATGCTAAGTTTGTAATGGCTAGTGGACCGATGCTTGTCAAAGATGGTAAACGCCACCTCACAATGGATCCAAATAGTTGGAGAGCGAGACAAGTAGCTGCGCGGAGTGCCATTGCCATTAGCAGAGACAAAAAACAAGCGCATTTCATTACGGTTGATGCGACGTCAACGAGTAAGGGGATGACACTCACCCAGTTCGCCAATTACATCGCAAGTTTAGGATATGACCGGGCACTAAATTTAGATGGGGGTGGTTCAACAACGATGGGCTACCGTCCATACGGGACACATCAGATTAAATTGGCGAATAGACCTTCGGCTGGTTCTGAAAGAGCTGTTTCTGCAATTTTAGAAGCTGTGAGTAGTGCACCTTTAGGTCAAGCCAAGCATATTAACTATACAACTAACAAAAGTACCTTATCAGTAGGGGAGACGGGAAGCATTAGTGTTAATTATGTTACGGATGCGGCCTATAATCCTTTAGCTGTTGCAAACGTATATTTGGAAGCTAAAGGCGATGTAGTAACGGTAAATGGACAGAAGTTTACTGCGAAAAAGGCAGGAACGGGAGAAGTTAATGTGAAATACGGCGATATCGTATTGGGTACATTTAAAGTGAAGGTTGCAGAAGCTGTATCTTATAATTTTATCGATATCCCCGCAAATTTCATTTATGCAAAAGAATTAGATTACCTGTTTAAAAATGAGATCATCACGGGTTATAAAGACAATACTTTCCGTCCACAAGACACGTTAAGTCGTGACCATGCAATGGTTATTTTAGCGCGTTATTTAAAATTAGACACAACATCCGTTACAGATCCTGGATTTACGGATGTACCAAAAACACACTATTACTATAAAGAAATCGCAGCAGTTGCGAATGCAGGAATTGTTTCTGGTAAAGATGGTGGGAAGATATTTGCACCGAGCGATACGATTACACGTGCACAATTATCTAAAATTCTCGTGGAGGCTTTTAATCTCAAAGGGAATGCCAACAAACCATTTACAGATGTAGGGCCTACAAATTGGGCATATGATTATGTGCAGGCCATGGTCGCTAACAACGTTTCTACAGGTTATACGGATGGAACGTTTAAACCAAATCAGCCAATCCAAAGAATTCACTTTGGGAAATTCTTATATAATCTAGCGCAGTAAACATGCTGTGGTCGTATTATAAAATTTAAGAGGCGGCTGGGACAAAACCAAAATCGTGTGAAGACCAATGACAAGCTCCTTGGTTTCACACGATTTTATTTGTGTTATCAGCACTTTCCCAGTCGGTATCGGCGATTTTTCGAAGGTTATCAGCACTTTTCGCATACTTATCAGCAAAATGGGACCTTTAACCTAGATAAAACACAAAAAAAGCAACACATCGCCTTGATTTAACCTGTGATACAGTAAAAACACTAGTTTTCCCTTAGCCGTTTGCGTTTTTTAGAGTTTTTGATTCTTTTTAAAAAGCGCGAGCTGCAAAAACCGTGTGAAGCCAAGTAAAATAACTTTGGTTTCACACGGTTTTATATTGAGTACTTCGTTATTTCCTCTAGACTAACCTCTTTTGTCCCAGCCTTGTTTTTTTATCTAGTTATTATTTATTTAAATCAAAGAATGTTGTTTCGAATTGAAGGGATGTTTTTTGCCCGTTATTTTTATACACATTCGATATTACCACGGAAAAACGATCGTTTTTCTTGTAGCCATCTATACCGTTAGGTTGAAAAATAACTGTGAACGGCGTGTTCCCATAATTTGCTGTGTCAATATTAAAGTATCCGTCCGTTTGCTTTCCTTTTGAGAAGTCCCATGATTTACCGTCATGAATACGGGTGAGTTTGACGTGTAATTGCTCTAAGTTTGTCGGTGTATAAAGCTCGTCATTGAGCGATACGGACCATGGATCTCTTGGTCCAAAAAAGTCAGTTGGAAAAGCAACTTCTGATGGCCACGCAATTATTTCATAGGAAGCGGAAGGGTTTTCCCACATACCAGGTGAAATGACTTTCATAGCGGTATACCCTGTTCCATTTGTATCTCTTGCATAGCCAAAACCGACTTCCTGTAGAGCAGGAGATAGTACCCATCTTCTATGGCCAACAGAAACACGATTCTTGTCGGAAGCATCGGACATATAACCGTATCTTATACTGTTTGTTATGTTGGAATAGCCATACCCAATATTACTAGAACTTGCGCCATTCTCGCCTAATTCATATAAAAGTTCGTCCATTTTCGGTGGCTTTACAGGTGAATGACTTAAAGTATGATTTGCAGCACTGACGAGTGAAGCCGCCTGTGCATCTTTGTTAAATGTCGCATTCAATTTAACGTTATTAGGCAAATAAGAAAGAAAACGAATAAAATTCGTTACGTTTAAGGCGTCATTTAATTCCTTAGGGTGAACGATGCCTAGCTTGTAAGGTGCAATACTGTTAGCGTTTTCTAACATGACTTGACCAGTATAAGTAGGCTTTAA
>JARIDM010000203.1 GCA_029263945.1 Sporosarcina sp. | reverse complement strand
TAATCATCGTTACGTTCGAACTGAACTGATTCTCCTGGTACAATTTTCGCGACTTTATACGGTCCAAAACCAATTGGGTTTGCACGGATTGCGTCAGATGCAACAAGGTCATCCATTGTTACTTCTCCAGTCGTCAGATCACCGTAGTGGTGACGTGGCGTTGGATATGTCCAAATACCTGATAATAGAGAAGGTGATGCCTCTAAATAGTTAATTGTAATTGTTTTATCATCTTCTGAAACTTCAATTCCAGAAATTGTGTCTGCTGCGCCGCTGTGGTACTCTTCCATACCTTCAACGTTATAAATTGTATATGTGTAACGAGTTCCTGTGTAATCTGGGTGACCTAATAGCTCATATGAGTAAAGAAGGTCAGAAGCTTTTACAGGCTCTCCGTCATGCCAGTTTACATTGTCGCCAATTGTGATTGCGATTGTTTTGTTTTCGTTTGATACTTCATAAGTTGCTGCTCCGTCGTTATTAATGATGTAGTCACTATCTGTTGATAATAGACCTTCATCAAAGAAGTCCATGATTTCAGCGTCGGGTGCGCCTGCGTAAAATACGCGGCTAAGCGTTCCTTCGAATGGTGTATCCGAAACTTGTCCGTAAGTGATTTCACCATCTTTAATGAGTTCATCACTATTTGTCGTTTCAAGTGGGAATACAAGATTTCCATCTGCATCTACCTCTACACCTGAATCGTCTCCTGCATTTTCTTCCGTCTTATCTTTATCATCTGTCTTACCTGTGTCTTCCTTGTCTCCTACCTTGTCGTCCTTACCTGTACATGCAGCTAAGAACACGCTGAGTGCAAGCATAAGACTAACTAACAGCATTAGTTGTTTCTTTCCCAATCGTATTACCTCCCCTGTATTGTTGGCTGCCATTAGGCTAACCTTTGTCTTGCATCGGAAGCACGTTTAATTGCTTGACCGACATAATTTATACACAGCATCACAACTAGAATTAGCAGCGATGCAGGTAACCATACCCACCACTTGTTTTCCATAACATCCGGGTGACTCGCATAGTTAATGAGCGTTCCAAGGGACGGCGTACTCTCTGGTAGACCAAATCCTAGGAATGTCAAACCCGTTTCAAGACCGATGTTACCGGCTAAAGCAAGTGTCATATTCACGATGACGAGTGAACTCAAGTTAGGAAAAACTTCAAACAACATGATTTTCCAGTGCGGTGTCCCCAACGTCTTGGAAGCATTGACATAGTCAAGTTCCCTTTCTGCTAATGCCCTTGACCGAATGAGTCGGGCCTTACCAAACCATAGCAGAATACTCATAATTCCTATAAAGCTCCAAACTGTAAACTTCGGAACAATCGTTACAAAAACGATGATCAACATAAGTGTTGGAAGTACCATCAAGAAGTCGATTGAACGCATGATCACAAAGTCTACTTTACCGCCGAAATAACCGGAAATGAGTCCTATCATTAGTCCGAGAAAACCAGCGATAACCGTTACTGCTACCCCAATCGTAATGGAGTTCCTTGCACCAATCATCAGTTGGGTGAAAATGTCTCGCCCACCTCTGTCAGTACCAAGCCAAAACTCTGCTGAGGGTGGCTTATAAATTTGACCAAAATTCACTCGACCTGATTCAGCTTGATTCAGGAAAAATGGTGATATAAAAGCTGCTAATAATATAGCAGTTAAAATGATTAGCGAAATAAGCGCAATTTTATCATGCTTGATTTCATGCCATATGGTTTGACCTAAACTTTTATTTTCAGCTTTTGCTTGTGCCTGTGCTTTTGCGAGCACATCCTCTTGTGGATCGATTGGTAGATCTGCTTTCATTTTTTAGCCCTCCATTCATTCCTTTTTTCATCAATCAATACGGATTCGTGGATCAACAATACTTAGTATAATATCCGACAACATTGTCCCAACAATGACAGCTGTACCAGAAATCATAACGAGTGCTGAAACGACAGTGAAGTCCCGTGTTTGAATCGATTGAATGAACAGTTGACCAAGACCTGGATAGCTATAGATACTTTCAATAAATACGGATCCAGTAATTAACAATGTAATTTCATAGCCCATGAAAGCTGCGATCGGAAGAAGTGAATTTCGTAAAATGTGACGCGTATAGACTCTTCCCTCTGGTACCCCTTTGGCACGTGCAGTCTTAACAAAATCCTTTAACTTCGTATCAATAATATCGTTTCGTAAATATTGAATCGTACCGACTGTTCCAATAATTGCTCCTGATAATGTAGGCAATACGAGGTGTTTCGCTTTACTCACAAAGTGTTCCCAACCGTCACCAGCTCGTATATCGACACTACCGCTAATTGGGAACCAACTGAGGTAGAACCCAAAAACGAATAATAAGATTAGCGCAAATACAAAGACTGGTGTGGCTAACGCAACATAGTTATATGTAACGATTAACTTATCTGCCCATGAATTGTGCCAACGTCCAGCAATAATTCCAAGTGGGATTGACAATAAATAAATGGTAATCATCGTGGCAAGGGAAAGGATTACCGTATTCCCTAACCTACCCGCTAGTAAAGACGTAACTTTTTGTTTATGAACATACGACATTCCCATGTCACCTTGTACAAAATTTGTTACCCAACGACCATATTGTTGATACCAAGGATCGTTTAAACCCATTTTTTCACGAATTTCTTCTATATGCTGTGCATTTGCATCTGGATTTCCTTGAAATGCTCCCGTAAGTGCGTCTCCTGGCATTGCTTTAGCAAGTAAAAAGATAATAATACTTAGAAGAAGTAACTGTGGGATCATGACCAATATTCTACGTAACGTAAAAGTTAACATTTTCTCATAATCCCCCTTTAAGGCCTTGAAACAGAATGCGTTTCCGTTATTTTCTTAAGATCGAATGGTCTACCATTCTCATCAAAGTTTTCATCATATCCTGTACGATATTCATCATTAATCGCTTGACGTAAATGTGTTTTCTCTAATCGTAACGTCGGGTCCATTTCTGGAATTGCGGATATTAAACGCTTCGTATAAAGGTGTTGTGGATTTGTATAAATCTCTTCAGCCGTACCTTCTTCTACTAAGCGACCCCGGTACATGATTCCCATACGGTCACATAAGTGTTGAATCACACCTAAATCATGACTAATAAATAAATAGGATAAGTTAAATTCCTTTTGAATATCTTGCATAAAGTTAAGCACTTGCGCTTGGACGGATACATCTAACGCTGAAACAGGCTCATCTGCAACGATTAATTTAGGATTCAAGGTCAACGCCCGTGCAATCCCAATTCTTTGACGCTGTCCTCCTGAAAATTGGTGAGGATACCTGTAAATCGCTTCAGGATTCAAGCCAACACGCTCAATTAACGCCTGAACTTTTTTTCTTTCCTCGTCAGGTGACATACGCTCAAAGTTTCGAAGAGGCTCTGCAACGATATCAAGCACTCGTTTGCGAACATTCAAAGAAGAATAAGGATCTTGGAAGATCATTTGAATGTCGCGCGTATGTAATCGTTTTTCTTTACCTCTAAGTTTTGCTAGGTCTTTTCCTTCAAATAAAATTTCACCCGACGTAACGTGGTTTAAGCCGATAACCGCGCGACCCGTCGTTGTTTTACCACAACCTGATTCTCCAACGAGTCCATAGGTCTCACCTGGTTGAATCTCAAAGCTAATGCCATCTGTTGCGCGAACTTGGTCAACCACACGCTGTAAAAAACCACCACGAATTGGGAAGTGTACTTTTAAATCATTTACTTTAAGTAAGGACATTTGCTTCTTCTCCTGACTCTTCCTCTTCAAAATGGAAGTTTTTATAGCATGTACATCTGACAAAATGTCCTGGCTTTACTTCATGCAAAGAAGGATTTTGTTCATGCTCGTCTGGTTGAATCCAAGGAATTCTCGGTGCAAATCGACAACCTGTACGTTCTAAATTTTGTAACGCTGGGACAATCCCTTGAATAACATGTAGTCTTCCACCCTCTGGTAGATTCGAAGGAATAGAGCTTAATAACGACCTGGTATAAGGATGTTGTGGATTAGCGAAAATATCTGTCACTTCAGCAAGTTCTACTACCTGCCCTGCGTACATAACTGCAACTCGATCTGCCATTTCAGCAACGACCCCTAAGTCGTGTGTAATTAATAAAATGCCAGATTTCATTTGTGCTTGTAATTCTTTCATTAAGTCCATAATTTGTGCTTGAATTGTTACATCTAGCGCCGTTGTCGGCTCATCAGCCAATAACAAAACAGGGTCACATGCTAAGGCAATAGCAATGACAACACGTTGACGCATTCCGCCAGATAGCTCATGTGGATACTGGGAATAAATACGTGTTTCGTTTTTTATGCCAACACGGCGAAGCATTTCTAGCGTTCTTTTCTTCATATCTGCAGATGATAGTTTCATGTGATACTTCATCGGTTCTTCAATTTGTGCACCAATTGTGGCCAGTGGATTTAAAGCAGTCATTGGGTCTTGGAAAATCATCCCCAAATCCTTCCCACGTATTTTATTTAGTCTCGCGCGCGATAAATTTAATAAGTTTTCACCTTTAAAGTTGACCTGTCCTTCAAGCTTCGTATTCTTTAAATCGTGAAGCCCAATAATAGACAATGCAAGTGCACTCTTTCCGCAACCTGACTCTCCAACAACAGCGAGTACTTCGTTTTCATGAATGTTCAAGGACACATCGTCTACTGCAGCGTAGTATTCTCCCTTGATGTTGAACGATGTACGGAGATTTTCAATTTCTAAAACAGTCTTTCCCAAAAAATTCTCCTCCTTACGATAAAAACATTTATTACAGATTAGTAAATTTTCTGAATTCCTAAGTTACTTGCACTAATATACTACAGAAATTTCTAGATGACAATACCATTTTTTCATAATTCTTTTTATTACAATTGTTTCTATCGTGTTAATTTTATTACAAACATAGCTATAAGAACGCTTTATAGGCCTTAATAGTCGTCTGAAACTTCTGTGTCTTTTTATAGTTTATTTTCATGAAATCAAAAAAAGTACTGTTATCTGTAAGATAACAGTACTCATTTTCACACGATAGTAATACTAGAATAATAATCTGTTCAAGCATAGATTTTATGAATTGCTCGAATTTGTTGAAGTTGAAGCTGCCATTGCTGCAATTGTGGCAGCCATGACTGCCTGTTGTGCTTGTATCATTAATTCAACTGATGTTGCGAGGCTCACATTCGTTGCTTCTCCACTTTCAGTTAAAGCATGCATGACATATCCAATTGCTATAGATAAAGCCATCTCTCTTTTCCATTTCAAAACTTTTGATTCTTCCAATGTCCTTGTTAATTCGACAATCTTTTGAATTTCGTTATCTTGAATCCCAAAAACGGTCAAAAAACCAATCATTGGATAATGAAGTTGCCGTACTTTCGTTTTCCCTTTAAATCGATGCAAAATTTCTACTGCTCTTGAAACAAAAAGAGGATCCATTGTGACTTTAACGTATGTCATCACTTGTGACATCCATTGCAATTCATTGCCTGCTTTAAAGCCTTCTTTACGAAGTGCATCATAATACATCCGCATCGACTTAGCATGTTCCACAGGATGGTAGCCTTGATTTCCAAGTAAAACTGCATACGTATAATCATCATCAGAAGTTAAGAAGTAATGATGTTTTTTCATCTCAACATAGAGTGCTTTTGCTTGTCGGGCCTCGTCGTCGTATAAATCAGGTTCATTCGTCATTAAGAGCGCTGCCAAGTATGAATGAATCGAATTTCGAAAGCTAACTGCACGTAAAATGCGTTGTTTATCAAATAACCGTACAACTTCTTCTTCAATATTTACCCCTGGTTTATCAAGAAAAGCGGCAATCATAGGCAGTAGATTCCCACGCAGTGGTGAAAACCAACTTGTTTCTTTTTTGATGGCATCCATCGCACGCCTTAGATTTTCAGCATTGAATTCCCGCTCCGAAGTGACGTAGTACGATGCGATTGTCAGTACAACATCTTTATCGACCGTCCAGCCAGCAAGTGATTTTACCTTTTCATAAGTCAATTCTATTTCTTCACGTATTGTATGAACATCCACATCGTTCAACTCCCTTTCAATATTTTACGGTACACAATGCAAAAAGTTTCAATTCTGCTGAATTATATAAAAGCACTAACAGATGTTAGCAGAGTAAAGTGCACATATAATAGAAGGGACTCAAAATTCCGAAGGTTTCGATTGTTCTGTTTGCTATAGTAATAAAGTTTCATGCACAAGTCAAACAAGCGCGATTAACCATTTCTCTTATCATAACCCTTATAGACAAAATATGTGGCTTTCAGCGAAAGTCTGACTATTTTTTATGTTCCTCCATTAATTTAGGTTTAACATAGATTCCCTCTTCTTTTTCGACGCTGCAACAAGTTGCCTAACCGTTTCAAAGTCCTCATGATGGAGTGCTTTAACAATTGCACTCCCTACAATCACACCGTCAACAACTTGCCCCATATTTGCAACTTGTTCGGGTGTAGAGATCCCAAACCCAGCGAGTACTGGAACAGGACTACCTTCTTTTAACTGTTTCAAGTGCCGATCCAAAACTTTTCCAAATCCCTCTCTCACACCTGTAATGCCATTTACGGTAACCGCGTATATGAATCCTTCGCCTGCACGAAGGATTTTTTCAATACGCGCAGGCTGG
>JARIDM010000194.1 GCA_029263945.1 Sporosarcina sp. | reverse complement strand
AATGCATGCTTTGCTTCATCTGTTACGGTGTACCCTTTACTATAAAGTTCGGTAATCTCTAGTAACTCCTTTGGGGTATAATCTTCAAAATGTAACGTGAGGCCGAAACGTCGACGGAGTCCAGGATTACTGTCTAAAAAAAGATTCATTTCTTTTTCGTACCCGGCAGCGATTAATAGGAACTCGCCTTGTCGATCAGACATTTTCTTCAGCAACACTTCCACGGCTTTTTTCCCGAAGTCATTCTCTCCACCACTCGCAAGTGTGTACGCTTCATCAATAAATAACGCACTGCCCATCGCTTTTTCTAATAGCCCAGCTGTCAGCTTCTCCGTTTCCCCAATATGGCTCCCGACTAAATCGCTACGATCTACTTCAATCAGGTCACCACGTTCTAATAAGCCAAGCGCTTGATAAATACCAGCGAGCACACGACCAACCTCGGTTTTACCTGTCCCTGGTTTACCAACCAACAACGTGTGGTTTATCAATTTCTCTGTGGATTGATTTTCTCGTTTGTAGTACCTCATTAATTCAATCATTTTATCGATTTCAGCCTTCACAGAACTCAGGCCGATAAACTGATGTAGTTCTGCACGTTTATGGGCGAGTAGCACTTCATCTATTGGCACTTCATATGTCTTCACTTCGCGCGCTTGCACTGCCTGTACAACATCTTGTTCTTCAAACGTCGTCAATGTCTTTTCCGTCCACGCTTCACGCGGAAGTTTCGCAATCCTCATCGACTGCCGAAGTTCGATTTGGTCGAATAGGATACGTGCCATTCGAGCGTTACTAAACGTTTCATCGCGCATCCGATAACGTTCTACGAATTCCTCGTAAACTGCTTGTTTGGCAGCAGGCGTAAGCACATAGCTTCCCTCACACTGGCTTAAGAAGATTTGAAGCAACTCATCGGGTGTATAGTCTTGAAAATGAATCTTTTCAGTAAAACGATCTTTCAATCCTGGATTAGACGCTAAAAAACGATTCATTTCTTCGGGATAACCAGCCGCGATGACAATGAATTCACCGCGCGCATTTTCCATTGCTGGAAGCAGCGTTTCAATTACTTTTTTACCGAAATCATTACTAGCATTGCTCCCTGCCACAAGCGTATATGCTTCGTCTATAAAGAGTACACCGCCCATAGCTTCCTTAAGAATTACTTTCGTTCGTTCTTCTGATTCACCAACATGAGTGCCAACGAGGTCTTCTCGCTTCACTTCAGTTACGTGGCCTGTTTTTAATAAACCTAGTTCTTTAAAAATCTTACCGATCAGCCGAGCAACTGTCGTTTTCCCAGTACCTGGATTTCCTTGAAAGACCATATGTGGTGCGACCACCGGATTCGCTTTCATTCCGCGCGCTAATTTGAATTGATTGATTTCGCTTATGTTTTTAAACTCCTGGATTTTATCTTTTACATCTTTCAGTCCAATAAACCCATTCAAATCATTCATGAAAACATCCATTTGATCAGCGGGTGATGAATCTACAGCAGCAATATGTCCAGCACTGCCGCCTAATTTACTCGTAATGGGCGGCACTTGTAGGTCCGTATCGGTCAGCACTGGAACACTGTCATCAAAGCGGACTAAATCTCCCACTTTATTGTGCTCAAAAGAGCAGTCGGTAAGAACTGGAACCGAACGCTCGAGTCTTAGCCCAGCCTTCTTTCCATTGATCACTTGCACCCCAGTAAATACAGCATCCGTGCAGTCTTCCAAGATGATTTGATCATCCATATGACCATGTACGCGAGTTCCTATCACTTCAGTACGCTCCACCTGACTCAAGACAATTCCAGATGATTTACCATCATAGACTTCACACTCGGTGATAAAGACTTCCGCAGATTCCGTTGCGTTTATTTGCGACCTTTTATGATTGAACAAAATGGACCGTTCTACTGACATAACGACTTCAGGACCTGCAAGTATGCCGTTCTTATCTCCACTTGATATTTTACAATCAGTTATGTCTACTTTAGCCGCAGCACTGAGTAAAATGTTGGATCCTTTATGACCGTAGATGATGCAATTGGCTGCCGTCAACTTGGATTCTTTCACACATATCCCAGCACTATCCCCACTCTTTACTTCGGCCGCTGATAGAATGACTTCCGATTGTTCAGAAGCAAAAATCTGTACACCACTATGCTGACTAATTAGAGAATCAGAAATGGTCACTTGACTACTGGTCACGTAAACGCCTTTATTGTTTCCACCCTCAACTGCACAATCCTGAATCGTGAGCACGCTTTGACCAAACGCAAAGAGCTGCGTCATCTGATTGTACTTCACTTCTGATTCGATGAGTGTACACGTGGAATCATCGGAAACAATCCCTCTAGCCACACCCGAAAGGATCTGTGTTTTTGTAACCGAGAGTTTGCTTTGTTCGTTACAGGAAAGGTGGTCTCCTTTTTGGTTTTTAAACAGGGAGTCCGAGAGCTCAATTGATGAACCACTAACGTTCATTCCTTCAGCTTCGCCATTTTCAAATGTACTTGCCTCGACTTTGATATCGGATCCATTCGTAATTGCGACATGCGCCAAACTTTGGTTTTTAAATACACAATTTTTCAGGATACCTTTAGATTGATCACAATAGATGCCTTGGACATGTCCAAAATAAAAATTCGTACTTTCTACGTCCATCAAACTGTCTTGTTCCAAACGAAGTTGAATCCCACGATTTCCAATGAATGAACTTTTGGTGATGGTCGCTCGACTATTTTCATATAAACAAAGGCCTTCTTCTTGCCCACTTAAAATGCCCGAATTCGTTAACGCGACTTCACCACCTGCACGCACACTAATTTGTGCAGACTTGATTGTGTCTTCTACGATACATTCGAACAAAGCCAAATGCCCGAAAACCTCAATCCCTTGGATGTTTTTTTGAAAGGTCAAATGCATTGCCGATACTCTTGCAGCTGCATCAACCCGCATTGCACCCCCTTGAATCTCAGAGAAAAGACAATGGTGAAGCGTGACATCGCCTGATTCGATATGTAAACCATAGTCTACTAAACCCGTGCCTCCTCCAAAACTGATCGATTCGATACGCACTTCTTCCGTTGTCGCCACACGAACACTTCCTGTTAGATGAACTGCGCTCGCTTCGCCTGCTGAACTTCGAAGAATGAGCCATTTATCGATTGTGACGCGTTCATCATAAACCCCTTCATCCACTTCTACTGTATCTCCTGGTAAGGCTGCCGCTACTGCAGCCTGAATGCTTTTGTAGTTGGATCCTTGACGCTGAGACACTTGAATAATTGCCACGTATCTTCCTACTTTCTAGTCGTTAATTCAATTGATTGAGCCAATTTCAAAATGACCTTATTGTTCGAGAACGGTTCAACTCAACTATATGGTGTGGGGATGGCGCAATAAAACCCTATTATGAAATTGATTGAATTGCGAACCTTAAGTTTTTTTACACATAATTATATGAATGCGTTCTATCATCCGTTAAGTATACTATTAAGCTTAGGGACAGAGCAAAAATTCAAGGTACGTTATCAGATGATTTTTCACTTCAGACACGTAGACTAAATGTCAAAAAAGTAGCATCCCCTTTAAAACACATAGGACACCACTTCTTATTTTTATTGATATCAGGAGCAAGCCCTAGATTGTAATCATCTAACATTGAATCTACTTCATAAATACTAGCGTTAATTTTCATTAGTGATTCTTGAGTTATGATTATACTTCTTCCTCACTTCCATTCGTATAAACAACAGTTACGCTAGTTTTTGTTCTCCCTTTTTTTTGGACATTCTCTGTATCTATAACTCCCCAACCACCAATTTTGTCTGGACGATTCGTTGAGAATAAATAATCAAAAGTTACAAATTCACCATTTAAAGCAGTCATTTTTACAACCATTGAATAAGAGCCAGTCATTTTGTTAAGGGCACTCTTTTCAAATTCTACTGATTTTATATCTTTGAAAGTTCTTTTTAGTGCCCTTACTGACATTCTCTCGGCTTCAATCTTTTCCGCTTCCACTTCTTGTTCTTTAACTTTTTGATGATCCACGTACATTTTCCCACCAATGCCTAAAAGTAGCATGATACCGATGACAATCAATAACTTCTTTTTTAGCTGCATGAATATTTTCCTTTCTATGACCCATCAAAGATGAAGTGTTTAATATCTATCTAGCTTTTGAAAAGTATTACTTTAGAATTCAACCACTTTAGCAATAAAAATGTGTGAGGTTCCGGCTTTTCGATTTACAATAGTTGCTATCGCAATCGCTTTTATTCCGCTGTTGCTGTTGATTTTAATCTACCGACAACATTAAACTTCATCTTTATTACCATTCGTATAAACAACAGTTACGCTACTTTCTGTTTTCCCTTCTTTTTGGACATTCTCTTTATCTAAAATTCTCCAACCCTCAATTTCGTCTGGATGATTCGTTGAGAATAAATAACTAAATATAACAAAGTCACCACTTATAGCAGTCATTTTTACAACCATTGAATAAGAGCCAGTCATTTTGTTAAGGGCACTCTTTTCAAATTCTACCGATTTTATATTTTCGAAAGTCTTTTTCAATGCCACTACTGAAAGTCTCTCTGCTTCAATCTTTTCCACTTCTGCTTTTTGTTCTTTAACATTTTGATGGTCGATATACATTTTCCCACCAATACCAAC
>JARIDM010000170.1 GCA_029263945.1 Sporosarcina sp. | reverse complement strand
TAAGTATCCCTTCCAATACAGACATCATAAGTGGTATTCGTTACTTGAACCGTCAGTTTCCCCATATTAAAACTCCTTTACGTATTGCCTATGCGCTTCAATTTCTTTTTTTAATCCATCCATCGTATCCGCTCGGAAATCTTCCATGATTGCTTGTGCCAAGGCCGTTGCAATTACATGTTCTGCAACAACAGAGGCCGCTGGTACAGCACAAGGATCTGAGCGTTCAATTGTCGCCACAAAAGGTTCTTTAGAATTAATATCGACACTTTCTAATGGTTTATAGAGCGTTGGGATTGGTTTCATAACGCCACGTATAATGATCGGCATTCCCGTTGACATACCACCCTCAAGTCCACCTAATCGATTCGATTTCCTATAATAGCCCCGTGTTTCATCCCAAGCGATTTCATCATGCACTTCGCTTCCTGGTTTTCTGGCCATCTCAAATCCAAGACCAACTTCCACACCTTTAAATGCATTGATACTCATCATCGCGCCGGCCAATTTTCCGTCAAGCTTACGATCGAATTGGACATAACTCCCGATTCCAGGGGGACATCCTTCAATCACTACTTCAACTACGCCACCAATTGTATCTCCACGCTCCTTTGCATCATCAATCGCAGCTACCATCTTTCTCGAAGCTTCGGGGTCAGCACAATAAACTGGATCATCTTCTATGATTGCGCGTAGTTCTTCCATTTCAAGTTTTTCATACGTTGTTGGATCTATTTTAATACCGCCAATTTCATGGACATGCGCAACCGTACGAATGCCTAATTCTTCAAGGAATTTCTTCGCTACAGCCCCTACAGCCACACGCATAGTCGTTTCACGTGCGGAAGACCGTTCTAAAACGTTCCTGAGGTCTCTGTGGCCATATTTCATACCGCCAACAAGATCAGCATGTCCAGGACGCGGACGAGCAATTTGACGCTTCACATCATTTGGATCGGTTCCTTCTTCTAAAGGTTCAACACCCATTATTTTTGTCCAATGCTTCCAATCATCATTGACGACTGTTAACGTTACTGGAGACCCAAGTGTTTTCCCGTGGCGCACGCCAGATGATATAATAACTTCATCTGTCTCGATTTGCATCCGTCTTCCACGGCCGTGTCCACCTTGTCTTCTGGCAAGCTCTTTATTAATTATTTCTGTTGTGAGTTCCATTTGCGCGGGTAGTCCCTCAATAATTGCGGTTAACTCAGGACCATGTGATTCTCCAGCCGTAAAAAATCTCATTTCGTTTCCCCCTATACTTTCTATTTTTATGTTTCTTAGCACTATAACAAATTGTGAGCATGTCGACTAGAGTTACTTGCATAAATATTCAAAATTAAATAAATAAAACTCGGCAAAAGCCGAGTAAGTCATTGATATAATGCCATTTAAGGCACTAAAATTATTTAAAGTTATATTTTTTGATAAAAAAAGGTTTCGATAGATTCTAACCCGTATTTCGAAGGGTTAAATATTTGTTCTGTACTGCCAACAAATAATATGCCACCCGGCTTCAATGATTTAGCAAAATTATCGTAAATAATGTCTTTTGCTTCTTCTGTAAAGTAAATCATCACATTTCGACAAACGATTAAATCAAAACCTGTATCGTAACGATCATTCAGCAAATTATGTTGTTTAAAAGTGACAGTTCTTTTAACCTCTTCTTTCACTTGATAGTACGCACCTTCGTTAATAAAGTACTTTTCAACGATTGCTTTAGGTGCTTCTTTTAATGCTCGTTCTGGATAAAGCCCTACACGCGCTCTGTCAATCGCGCCCTGATCCAGGTCCGTTGCTTGAATTGCAATTTCTTTGAGCGGTAGATGAGAACTCAACGTCATCGCAAGAGAATACGGTTCTTCACCCGTTGAACAAGCAGCACTCCACACTTTTAATTTCTTGCTGTTGGCTAAAAGCCGAGGATAAATTGTTTTTTCAAGTACCTCCCAACGCTGGGCATTTCGATAAAACTCAGAAACGTTTATGGTCATACGATCTAAAAATTCCTCTAGGACAGATGGTTCTTTATGTATTGCATCATAGAAGTCGTTAAAGTTTTTAAAACCCTTTTTTTCATAAAGAGATGTTAACCTTCTTTTCATTTGTGATTCTTTATAAAGTGATAAATCGATACCCGTTTTTTTCTTAATA
>JARIDM010000163.1 GCA_029263945.1 Sporosarcina sp. | reverse complement strand
TTTTTATCTTGGGGAGCGCTTTATTATGTTTATTTGCTGATACGCCCAATTATTGAGAAATACGCCCAATAAAGTTGAATATCGCCCAAATAACATAGAAATCGCCCAATAAAATTATTTTACGCCCGAATACCGAAAAAATCGCCCAAATAACCCCTACTCGCAACGTCTCACACAAAAAAGCCGTCCGCTCCATAGAATTTGAGCGGACGGCTGCGTGTTATTCGAACTTACTGCAGTAATTTCGCGACTTGTAGAGATATTTCGTGCGTGTTGATGGTCGATTCGATTTGGTTGTTCTTCACGCAATTGATGAACTCTTCTACTTCATAGTACATTGTGTCAAAGTCGATTGGGACAGAAAGGTCTTCCGTTTTTCCGTCGCGGTATTTAATGATGATGGATTCGGGTCCGCTAATTTTATCGATTTCAATGACCCCATTTTCTCCTTGAATTTCATTTGCTGAATAGGAATCCGAAATTTTAGAGTACATGATGACGGCTTCAAATTCGTCGTAGGATAAAATCATACTGCCTTGGCCTTCTGCGCCAGTTGATAATAAGTACTTACTTTTTACGACCGATTTAGGTTCGCCGACTAAATGGACGATTGGGGCGAGGCAATATAGGCCGAGATCTGTTTTCGCGCCATTCCCGAGTTCAGGTTTGAAAGCATTTTCAATAATGCCGTCTTTGTATTTATCATAACGAGATGAGTATTGGTTAAAGTGAAATACGAAACGCCGTATTGGGCCAATCTTGTGTAAGTTCTTTTTAAGGTTTAGAAACGATGGCATTACTGTAGATTTCATCGCTTCCATATAAGTAACTTGATGCTGCTGGGCAGCTTGAATCACTTTTTCCATTTCTTCAACGGATGTGACAGCGGGTTTTTCGCACAATACATGTAGCCCGTTTTCCATTGCTAATATACTTTGCTCAGCGTGAAAAGCATTTGGAGAAGCGATATAAACCGCATCGATGTCTCCGCTTTGGAACATTTGCACCATATCTGTATAGACGTTGCGCACCTTATATTTATCTCCAAAAGCTTTACCTGTTTCTTCTGACCGCGAATATATTGCCCCTATATTGAAGTCAGGATGTTGCTGTGCTGCCTTAATTAACCGATCTGTAATCCAATTCGTTCCGATAATGCCAAATTTCATTTTTGTAATCTCCCTTCGTATCCATGACGATCTTTACGTCTTTCAGTATAACGAATAAACAAAAGCCAGTCTCGCGGAGGAGGCTGACTTTTGAAATAAGCTTTTTTTACGACTCGGTTCCAAATGAAAAGACCGTCTGCTTTTCATACGTTTCATCTGCTGTTAAGCGCACAGTTGGAAAGCCTTCGTGATGCAAAGAAGCTGGAGCGCCTTGCGTTTCAAAACAAACTCCTAAATAAGGTTTAGAATTGCCTTCCAATAAAGGAAGAGCATCACTTAATGTATTTGCTGTATACATGACGGTTCCTTCTTGCGTCGTCGATACAATCATCACACGGCCGCTATCTGGATCATTGACAACGATTTTGCCCTTTTCGTTCGGCGTAAATATAAAATAGTGATCGTATCCATGGTCTGCAATCAGATTCTGCGGAGCAGTGGACAAAATCCCTTCTTCAAGTTTTTTTCCGTTTCTAAAATCAAAGGTTGTATTCGTTACATCGCGTTTTTGTCCAGTTGGAATAAGCGCTTCATCGAGTTCAACAAAGGCGTCCGCATTCATCGTCACCTGATGATTGTGAATCGTGTTTCTTAAGTTGCCACTCAAGTTAAAGTACGAGTGATTGGTTAGCGCAACTGCTGTTGCTTTGTCAGTCGTTGCTGAATAATCAACAATCAATTCGTTGTCATTTGTCAGGGTGTACGTAACGGCTACATCCAAGGTTCCGGGGTATTTATCTATTCCATCAGCCTGCGTATGGATTAGTTTTACACCAACCTCATCTACGGTTTGAAAGTTAGATGCTTTCCAAATGACTTGGTGAAGCCCTTCGGAACCGCCGTGTAGATGATTTGGACCGTCATTTGCTTCTAAATTAACCGTTTCTCCGTCAATTGAAAATGAGGCACCTTCAATTCTCCCTGCAACACGTCCAGCAATCGCCCCGAAATAGGTCGGGTTTTGTTCGTAATTTGTATAATCTTTGTAGCCAAGTACTACGTTTTCAATATTGTTGTGACGGTCTGGTACATTAATTTCCGTAATGATTCCACCAAAGTTTAGGATTTTCACACTCATTCCGTGGTCATTTGTGAGTTTGAATACTTTCCAATCATTTACGGTATTTTGTGCGGTGATATTCATATGGTTGACCTCCTAGTTGCGTTCATTAGCTGTTTAATTGCGCGATAAAACGGTCACAGGCTGCTTGGTCTTTTAGGACGCCTGCATCTCCCAATACTTTTGCAAATTTATCGCCAAGTTCTTTTTCTAATAAAGCATCTACTTGTTTTGCATCCGAGACGGCTCTGTATTTCTCTTGTAGTTGAGTTGCCCATTGTTCGTGATAACTAGCGATATCGCTTGGTTGACTGAGTAACGATTTTTTGATTTCGGCAAGTTCTTCTTGAAGGCGAGCTGGTAAAACGGCCAGTCCCATCACTTCTATTAAACCGATATTTTCTTTTTTTATATGGTGCACATCTGCGTGGGGATGGAAAATACCCATCGGATGTTCT
>JARIDM010000073.1 GCA_029263945.1 Sporosarcina sp. | reverse complement strand
TGAAAACAAAGAAAGCAAAGTATCGAGTTCAGAAATTTTAAAAGAATATTTGGATAGCTATTGGTACCGCGGCCATCAGGATACTAGATGGTATAACGCGCATAAAGATAAAAATGATATTTACAGTGGTTACTGGAGCTTTGAAAGTGGTGCAATCGCCAAAATCCTTGAGCTAGATGATCAAAGTTTAAAAGATACGCCTTATTATCCTTATGATATGGTCCATTACAAGAAATCCTGAATGGTGTCGTGTTATTTTAAAAGATTCTATAAATGGTGGTGGAGAATATTTTGAATGAGTTGCCATTATTAAAGGTTGGGGAAATGCTAGGTCTTGATGCAGCAAGCATTCAAGATGTTAGGCTTGCTTATGAACATCCTAAGCGGTATTTAGAAGTGTTTGGGGATCGTTTAGAAGAACGAAATGTTTTAGAGACTTCAAACGATTTACCTTGGATTGCACTAGTAGATGCGTTGATAGACAAGGAATTAGCCGAAGAAATCGATTGGAAAGAATCATTCGAAGTAATCACTGATGTAGTGGAACAGTTACTTAAAAAGAAAAATCTATTCTCTTTTGATTGGGAAGAATTGAATCATACCGATTATGAATTGTTTTCAGAAGATGCTTTAGCTACATTGGCGTCTGAGTTGAAAAGAAATGCTACTTCACTTGCATACTTAGACATTGATAGTGACTCCTATGTGTTAGTCGTCGCAAAAATAGTGGATATGATTGAACTAAAAAAACTAGCAGCGCAATCTGGATTTGCGATTATTGATGAATTTCTTGAGGATTAATGTTGAATGATGCTTTATATAATCTCGTTTGTCAATATAAGCTAGACATATCGGATTCTTTTACGTAACTCAATAATACTTCCAATGGCGTTAGATATTTCAAGGACTTCCTTGGTATTTTATTTCTCTTATGAGCTACTGAAGAAATAAATGCTTGGTCAACTAGATTAAAATCCATATCTTTTGGCAGCCCATCTTTTCGAAGCAATCCGTTTGAGTTTTCATTTAAGGCTCGTTGAGAGGGCGTTCCAGGATCAGCAAAAAAGATTGCAATATCGTGTTGATTACAAATTGGCTTCCAATTGGAAAATTCTTTTCCACAGTCAAATGTAATAGATTTGAATAGATTTTTAGGCATAGCAGTAAACCATTTGTTTAAGCTTTTTTCAATGTGCTTCGCTTTTCTACCTTCTGGTTTCAAAGTAAAAATAACTTTTGAAAGACGCTCAACTAAAGTGATTACAGCACTTTTGTGATGGACACCAACAATCGTATCTCCCTCGATGTGTCCGAACTCTTTCTTAAATGAAGGATAATCTGTTTCTCTTTCGGCAATATTTCGCTTGAAAGCTTGTTTTCCTCGACGTTCCTGATGTCCATTGGGCTTTCTCTTGCCCTTCATTGGAAGCGTTGCTTTATCAAATAGACCAGCTTTGAATTGTCGGTAAAGTGTACGCATAGAACAATCAATCTGTTTTTCTGCACGACCAATAATGACATCAGGTGTCCAGCCTTCGGCGACTTTTTCTTTAATGTATACCTGTTGATCTTCGGGCAAAGTGATTTTTCGTCTGCCACAACGCATCTTATTTTCTTTATACTGCTTATAGTAATCAAGGGCATTGTGCCCTTTTCGTAAAAAGTTAATGACGTTATAAATCGTTTGACGTGAACGATTCAATAGCTTTGATATGTTCATAATAGGAATACATTGATGATAATAAGATTCTATCATCACCAGTTCATCCGTGGTAAGATGTGTGTAGGTCATTCGTGATCACTCCTATGTTTTCTTTGGTCGGAAATACATATTGAGTGTACCACGAATGCCTTTTTTAATTGTCTAGCTTAATTTTACAATCGGCGTAAATTAAATTAATTAAAATAAATCGTATTTTTGATGTGGCAATTATTTTCACAAGGTTGAGAAGAAGTTATAGAGAGTAGGCATCACAACAACGGGCATTGTTTGTGAAGCCTGCTCTTTTTTTTCGTCAGAAACTTTAGTTAGCTGAGGAAAGTCACGTCAAATTTAGAGCGGAATCTACACGCGTGAAACTACATATGCCTTGTAGACAGTTCTTCTAAAGAAAATGTGGCACTCGCAACAATTGAAAAATTTGGAAGTAACTATTCTCTTCCAGTAATGACTACGCAATCGGTTCAATGTTATCCAAAGGTTTTGCAGTTTTTTCAGTTACACCTGCAGGTAAAGGATTGAAAGCAGCGAATCTAGGTTTTAAACTTGTGAGGAAATCACCGTTTGGGAAAATCTTTAAAGCTAAGAAACACCCAAAAAATATTGATGTTGCTGTTAAGGGTACAGGAAACGTCGATGATTTGATTAATAGTAAATCGCTAGGGAAGGGGTCAACAGGAAGAACAGTTCCTAATAATTTAAAAGAACAATTAGCAATGAAAGAAGTTTTATCTAATCCTCTAAAGGGCGCTACAAGAGTTCCAAGAAGAAATATGAAAGACCCAAGGTGGCTAGCTTCAGAAGGGTGGGTAAAAATGCAAAGTATTGTAAAAAACTCAGAGGGTAATATTAATATTCACTTTAATTACAATACTAAAACAGGAAAGTTTGATGATTTTAAATTCAAATAATGGAGAAGTGATAGCATGGACATTCTTTGCGAAAAAAATACTGGTTATATGTTTAGTCCGAAAATCGTAAGAGAAGGAGATCAAACATTAACTTCTTTTAATGGTATCACTTTGAATACAACGTATAGCGTTTATGGCATAATGATTTACGAAGAGGGAATATATTACCTCATATATGATGATTTTAAAATGCCTAATTGGTATGCAGCAGATTTATTCATTGTAAAATCAAGTGCACTACCTGAAAAATGGTATTTTAATTATTTTGGACAAGATGAAAATCTAACTGCTATCTGGGGTTATGAAGAATTAGTAAATGATGATCAGCATTTTGATGGTTTAGGAGAACAGGAAGAAGAAGATATAAAAATATTTCATGAAAGAAAAAACGAGCTCGATCAATCAATTTCATAGTAGGATTCTATTGCTACAACACCACAATATATAGTCGGGTTGAAGCGTTCCCGAACTATATGTTGCGTTGTTGTAGCAGAATAAGGTCATTATGAAATTGACTCAGATAAATAAAGTATTCCTTTGAACGCATTGCTACTACCTCCTATCCATGTGGAAACAAAAAAACAGCAGGCGGACTAAATTCATAATTGTAGTCCGCCTGCTGTTTTTCACTATAGAATCCCATTTACGCAAAGAGAATTACATCACTCTTAATAAGCAATCCCACACGTGATCCTACATACACCTTGGCAAGCAATTCTTGATAAGCAAATGTAGCTGCACCACAACGGAAATTTCTTTGGCGACTTCTGGTAGTAAGCCACTTTCAACACGATAATTTATCAGGCACGTTCAATTACTTGTCGTATAGGTCCCTATACGACAAGTGAAATTAATAATTACGAGTAATTCCACTGAATTTGAGCGTAAAGTACTGAAATAGCCTGCGAAAATTCGGAACCCATTACTTTAGTACAAATTGCGAGAATCCTCCCTAATTTATTGGGGAGATGAATCGCAAGGTATTGAACTATGTGTATGTAAATAAATTAACATTTGATGAGCCTAGGAGTCACTTATGGTATACTATATGTATGAGAAAACAACAACTAACTCACGCGAGAACATGCGTATATAATGTAAATTACCACTTAGTTTGGTCAGTGAAGTATCGACATCCGTTGTTAACCGCAAAGATCGAAAGTCGTCTGAAAGAAATCTGCGATGAAATCGCAAAAGATAAGGAGTTTATTGTACACAAACTTGAAGTCGGTGAATGCGATCATGTCCACGCATTTGTTTCAGCTCATCCAAAAGTGTCACCTTCTTATATCGCCAAGATGTTAAAAGGGATTTCGGCTCGAAAGTTGTTTGTCGAGTATCCAGAACTTAAAAAGAAGTGTTGGAAAGGACGCTTATGGAATAGTAGTTACTATCTTGAAACGATTGGTTCGACTTCTGAAGAAAATATCAAAACATACATAGACCGTCAAAAGAAAGGAGAATAAAACCAAATGAGTACAACTATGAGATCCTACAAGTTTAAGCTCAATCCCACAAGAGAACAAAAAAGAACAAATCTTTTCAACGCTTAATCTGTGTCGTTGGTTGTATAACTCGGGGCTTGAACAGCGAATTACTGCGTATAAAAAGCAAGGCAAGTCACTTTCCTTTTACACGCAAAAGAAGGAGCTTCCTGTTCTTAAAAAGGTGCTACCTGAATTTAAAAGCGTACACTCACAAGTGCTTCAAAACGTGTTAGAACGATTGGACAAGGCGTACCAAGCGTTCTTTCGTCGTCTGAAGAGTGGTGAGAAAGCAGGATTTCCGCGTTTTCAGGGAAGAAATCGCTACAACTCGTTTACCTATCCGCAAAGTGGCTTCAAAATTAGCGGAAAGCATGTCGAACTGTCTAAAATCGGCAACCTACGCATTCATAAGCACCAAAAACTGAAAGGCACGATTAAAACGTGTACGATTACACATAAAAATGGACAATTCTATGCCTGTTTTTCTTGTGAAATTAAAAAGCCGACACCAACGAAAGTCAGGGAAAGAAATGCCGTCGGCATAGACTTGGGGTTAACACATCTTGCAATCACATCGGATGGTGTCTTTCATAAGAATCCAAAACATCTAAAACATGCTGAACGAAAGCTTAAGAAACAACAACGAATCGTTTCTAAAAAGAAGAAAGGCTCCAATCGTCGCAAAAAAGCGGTCTACCAATTGGCCAAACTGCATGAAAAAGTTGCTAATAAGCGAAAAGATACGGCTCATAAGGTGTCCAGAAAGCTTGTGGATCAGTACGACATGCTTGTCTTCGAAGATTTGAATATTCAACGCATGGTCAAAGACAAAGAATACGCAAAAGGTCTTGCCGATAGTGCTTGGAGGCAACTCATTGGTTTCGCAACTTACAAAGCTGCAAACGCTGGTAAGGAAGTGCGATTCGTGAATCCATATAACACGACTCAACGATGTTCAAGTTGCGGCGAGCTTGTTAAGAAAACAATTAAAGACCGCATCCACGACTGTTCTTTCTGTGGATATACAGAAGACAGAGACGTTAATGCGGCCATTAATATTGTGCAACTGGGTTTAAAACAAACAGCTTAATAAAAAGCAAAAGGTGCGGAACGTGCCTTCGTGGAGAATGCGACAATGGTCGGTTCAATGAAACGAGAAACACAGAATCTTGTGTATCTAAAGTCTATCGTAAATTTAGATGTTAGATGCTCGGTATTTCAATGCCGAGAGGTTCACTACAGTGGAAATATGTTGAATCACTTTATGAACAATAGTATAGGTGAAAAAGGTGGGCATAAATGGAAAATGTAGAGATAATATTATCTGATTTTAATAAGAAAAAAGTTGATAGATTATTGTTCAAGGAACTTAAATTATTTACATTAAAAATTTAATCATCACATTTTCATGACAGTATTTCAGGAAACGATTTGGGTTTTTCGCAAGTGAAAAACATAGAAGAGATTTTATCACCAAAAGGGACAGGAAATATATTTTTAGAAGAATTGCAGCTAGGTATTTCATTAAAAAACGTAACAATAGTTGTCTCGTTTGATGAAAAATATGGTGACATTGTATTTAACTTTCCTAAAAATGAAGTATTAAAAGACGAGAGGTGTGGTAATAAGTTTAGGTTAAAAAGGTTAGTCCATTATCTCGTTAATTTAAAAAAAGATTATGATATTCCGAAAATCATAATTGGTTACGAACCTGCAACGGATGATGATACTTTTTTATTGGAAATTAATGATGAAGCAACTAATTATGACAAAGAAATAGAAAAAATTATCCGCATATTTAACGCTTAATTTAGATGAAACAAATGAGTGCTACGACTACTTTACAAAATAGGGGTGATCATATGAAATGTTGGACGGAACTTGCAACGGATGCTTTTGAATATTTTGAGTGGTTTTCAAAAGAGGAAGCGCTAAAAAATGTTGGGTATGTACCAAGTTTTAGCGTGTTTAATATGATCAGTTCACAGATATATACGATTGAAGACCAGGACACTTTTACGAATTTATGTGCTAAATTAGTGACGAAGTTAGCTTTAGAAAAAGAGGCTATTCACGACAATCATTTTTATTTATTTGGCATTGTTGAAACAGAAAATATCCATTCAAGAATTTTTAAACATCAAAAATTGTGGAAACCCTTAAAGAAAGAATTTGAACTTGATGAATTTAGCTTAGGCCCAGAAGTGGAGCATCAAGGTAAAAGTAGACTCAGGTATGCAAGTATCGCAAAAATTAACCCAACTGGCATTCTTGAAGCCTTGCGAATTACAGCGCGCTATCCACAAAAATATGCTTTAATTGCGAGCAAAAGACAAGGTGTTCTAACAGAAGAATTTATTAAGTCGCTTCATGAAAAAATATATCTAGAAGATGTTAAAAGCGCTGAAATAGATTATTTTAAACTCGTATTATCTTGTTGTCTTGAAGGTGATTTGGTCTTCAGATGGGGAAGTTCGTCCGAAGAACGAGAATTAGATATTATTGTACTAGAAGAGAAAAAGGAACTTTTTAAAGGTGTTTTGTTTGAAGAAGAATATTAAGTGAAGTGTTGATAATGAATTAAAAAACCTAAAGCCAATAACTTTAGGTTTTTTATAGTCCTGTGAAAAAGTGATGATGTGTCCTAAACAATGTGATGAAATGAAAGAAGAAATTAATTGAGCTAGAATATAGCAATAAAACAACTGTACTCTCTGGAACAAGTACCTATTCTCTTCCAAGAATGTCTACACAATCGGTTCCACTTTATGATGCAAATCTACGTGGA
>JARIDM010000044.1 GCA_029263945.1 Sporosarcina sp. | reverse complement strand
AAAAGATTTTTCAATCTTTTCGCGGCCTGCGGCAATGTCTGGATGAAATTGAATCGTTGCGGCTTCCCGAATTTCTTGTACGTCTTTTATTGCTTGCGCGATCTTGTCTGTTTGCCCAGCAATCGAATAACCTGCAAGGGTTCCTTGTGCGCGGGCTACCTTTGCGCTTTCAATCCCGGTAATATTCCCTGCAACATATAATCCTTCGATTGGGGTTTCTAACTGCGCATTATGCATGGGAATATGTCCCCCCAATTCTTCAACGTATTGGAAAGGACAGCCGATAACTGCTGCAAGTTCTGTTAATGGGTATAGGCCGCCTGCGATACAAACGAAATCGACCTCAATCTTTTTTTCGGTCCCTACAATAATTTTGCCATCGGTTGTCAAGTCGCACATCGTAACGGATTCGACTTTTTCAGTCCCATTAATTTCGACAATAGCTTTACGAATGTGAATGGGCATGCCCCACATTTTTACGCCGCTTTTGGGGTAGAATTTGACGGCGATACTGCGCACCCAAGCTGCTTTGGCAAATTTGCTTCCGAAACGCAGAAAGGCAGAGGGGGCTAAATGCGCAATACGAACGAGTCCTTCCATGACTCTTTTGGGATCTGCTTGGTTTTTTGTGACAGGATTGCTCACGGGTAAAGCCATGCTGTGAAGTTCAATGCCAGCGATTTGTAACTCCCGTGCAATGGCAGCAGAAAGAACATTGACGCCGACAATGATGCCTTTATTGCCGACACGGACGCGGTGAACGTTGGTCATCACTTGTGCAGCACCAATAGACATGACGCCGGGAAGTGTCCAACCTGGAATCGGTGCGGCAGTTTCAGCTGCACCTGTTGCGATGAGTAACTTACTTGTTTCAAGGAGTCCTCTATTGGTATGTACAATAAAGCCCTCAGTCGCTTTTTCAATATGGTGACAAGAAACTTCACATTGAATCTCGGTGTTTAGTTTTTCAGCTTTTAACAGAAGTACTTTCGTTTCCTCGATGCCATTCCACCATTCGCCGCTCGGTTCTTGGTGCAATTGTCCAAGAAGTCGACCGCCTGGCTTTGGAAATTCGTCGATGACAAGTACGTGTAAGGCTGATTCACGACACGCAATCGCAGCCGATAAACCCGCAGGCCCCGCCCCGATAATAATTACATCATACATGTGCGTCACCTTCTTTAGCCTCATTCTGTTTCTCTTCATATTCTGCATAGGTCCGCGGCCATTCTTCTGGTGCCGCGTGAAATGGTGCAGGTTGTTGTTTGCCGCTGTCTACAATCATATTTTCCTGGATAGGCGTCATACATGCGCGAAGTGTTTCCGATTGGTTGACAGTGACCCGACACTCAAAGCAGTGCCCAATATTACAATAAATGGCACGGGGTGCGCCAGTGGCCTCATGCACACGTAATTGTCTTATGCCATTTGCCAATAGTGCGGACGCAATTGTGTCGCCTTCAAAACCAGTGAATACCTGACCATCAAAAGTAAAATTAATAGGGGTTTGATTTTCTAACACGCCAAGAACGGGATGATTTAAAATACGGTTGGTCATTTCATGTACCCTCCTAATATTGATAGAGATACAGGACGGACAGGCGGTTGAACTTTTAAGGGAATGTCATGACCAGCTTTTTCTCCTGTGACCGCTTCTAACACTGCGTCGACAGCTGGCCTACAAGTACGGCCGCCACAATAGCCCATTCCAGCACGTGTGCGTAGTTTTACTTCACGCGCTGAACAGTTATACATACTGGCAGTTTGTTGAATATCTTCTAAAGAGACTTCTTCACATCTACAAATAATTGTTTGATCCACGGACGGTTTCCTCCTCTACACAATCAGGGGTAAATTTGATAGGATAACTGCATCTATTCTAACATATAAGTCGGATTCAAATTCAAATTTATATGAAAAAACAATTAGTTTAGCCTATAATAGAAAGTATAAAAGAACTGCTCGAATGTTGAAGGAGGATGTAGCGATGGCGAATGAAAAACATGCCGAAGTGGCGATTATTGGCGGTGGGATTGTCGGATGTGCAATTGCTTATTATGTAGCGAAGTCTGGTATCGATTGTGTCCTGATTGAAAAAGATGATATTGCGAGTGGTACATCTTCTCGCTGCGATGGCAACGTGACAATCGTCGATAAGGATCCTGGGTTCGACAGTTTGATGTCGTTAAAGAGTCAAGAACTGACTGTAGAGTTGAATGAAGAATTAGATTTATCGTTTGAATATCGTGCGCTTGGGAGTTTACTAGTGTGTGAAAATGACACTGAAATGCAGGCCGCGAAAGAATGGGTAGACATTCAAAATGCGGCTGGCCTTAAATTTAATTTGCTTGATCGATCAGATCTTCGGGATGAATCTCCTTATTTTGCAGACGACATCCCTGGTGGATTGGAATGTGAAACGGACTCACTCATTAACCCTTATTTGTTTTGCTATTCGTTAATTGAAAAAGCAAAGCAGTACGGCTTGAAGCTGCAAACCCATGCAGAAGTAACGGCAATCACAAAAAAAGAAGCCTTCACCATTGAAACAACGAAGGGAACTTTCACTGCGAAGAAAGTGGTGAATGCCGCAGGGGTTTGGGCGCCGTTTATTGGCAAAATGCTTGACCTCGATATCCCGATTATCCCGAGAAAAGGGCATATCATGGTTGGGGCAAGACAACAACCCGTCATGATGAGAAATGTCATGGAATTTGGGTACTTAATGAATAAGTTTGGTCGTGAACGGATCGTCGATGAGCGAACTGAAAAACATGGGGTTGCGCTTGTGTTAGAGCCGACGGAAAGTCAAAACTTCTTAATCGGCAGTAGCCGTCAATTTGTAGGATATGACGGTAGAATTGACATTAATGTCTTAGAAACGATGGCCAACCGCGTGACACGTTTCTTCCCTGCAATGGCAGATTTTACAATGATACGCGCCTACACAGGGTTTAGGCCATGGACAGCAGATCACTTACCGATTGTTTCGGAAGTTGAAGAGATTCCTGGTTTTTACATCGCAGCTGGGCATGAAGGAGACGGCATAAGTCTGGCGACAGTGACAGGAAAACTCATTGACCAGTTAATCCGTGAAGAAACGGACACAATTATACCCGTAGCGCCGTTACGGTTTAACCGTTTTCGTAGTTCCGTGACTCATTAAACAACAGCATATAACAGAAGAGAACCTTTTTGCAGTCGTGTGTTTACCACGTTTAGCAACGAGGTTTTTTCGCGTTGTAAAAACAAATTTGTCAATGTAAAGATGAAAGTATGTCAAACTATTTTTTATAGACAGATAATTAGGGCTGTGGTAACCTGAAAGTATATTAGTAAACATTTTACTTAACTTATTAACATCTGGTGATGATGAATTAATAATAGAGAGGAAGGAAATTGTAAATGACATATTCCTTAGGCGTAGATATTGGCGGGACAAAAATCGCGACCGTTGTTGTAGATGCGGAGGGTACGATTTGTTCGCGTGTTGAACTTGCAAGTGATACGACAGACAAAGAAACAATGTTTTCGTGCGTTGTACGCAGTGTTGAAAATGCATTGAAGGAAGCCCAAATTACAATTAAAGAAATTGTAGGCATGGGTGTGGGTGTTCCTGGGAAAGTAGATCGTGAGCATGGCATTGCAATCTTTCAAAATAACTTGCCGTGGGCGAACTTTCCAGTCATTAAAAGATTAAGAGACTATTTTCGTTTAGAGAATATTGTCATCGATAATGACGTGGATATGGCTGCATTTGCAGAATGGAAAGCGTCAGGTTCGAAAAAAGAACAAACTTTTGTTTATTTAACAATCAGCACAGGGATTGCTTGTACAATTATTCATCAAGGCGCGTTCTTTAACGGAACAGGTTTTGCAGGGGAAGTTGGCTTACTTCCAGTTGTTTCGAAAGGGTCACCCACTGGAGTTGAGCGGTTTGAGCAAGCTGTAGCTGGTCCTGCGATGGCAAGGTACGGAGCAGCGCTCTTTAATGAACCTCTGTTCACAACAAAGGACTTGTTTGAAAAATACCATGCGGGCAATGAACAAGCGATTACATACATTCATGATGTGGCGAATTCTTTTGCACACGGGATTTACTCAATTATCTGTATGGTCGATCCTCATGAAATCGTGCTTGGTGGGGGCGTGATGAATTATAATCCTTTTCTACTTGAGCTTATCCAAAGTAAGCTGAAGGATTACTTAATTCCAGAACAAGAACATATTTTACCGCACATCTATATGAGCCAATTAAAAGGAGACAATGGTGTTGTGGGGGCAGGCTTAAGGGCAATCGCAAATCAGTAAGTTTTAATTCGTCGTGGAAGGTAGGGAACTTATTTTGAAGAAAATAAAAGCCGTATTAATGGGTGCAGGAGATAGAGGGGCTAAAGCTTACGCACCCTACGCAACCAATTATCCAAATGAATTAGAATTTGTCGCGGTCGCTGAGATCAATCCAGCGCGAAGAAAGGCATTCGCTGAAATGTATGGGCTCGCTGAAGAAGTGTGCTTTACTACATGGGAAGATTTGTTAGCAGCGGACATTAACGCTGATGTCGCACTGATTTGTACGTTAGACCGTGACCATCATGATCCAGCAGTTAAAGCGATGGAAAAAGGCTATCATGTGTTGTTGGAAAAACCAATGTCGCCAGCGCCGAAAGAATGTATTTCCATGGTAGAGGCTGCAAAAAAACATGATAAATTATTAACGATCTGTCATGTGCTTAGGTATACCCCATTTTGGCAAACGATTAAAACAATCATTGAAGAAGGAAAGATTGGGGAAATCGTTTCTATTCAATTAAATGAAAACGTTGAAGTGATGCATATGTCACATAGTTTCGTAAGAGGAAACTGGAACAATAGTGATGAGACAAGTCCCATGATCTTACAAAAGTCTTGTCATGATATGGATATTTTAATGTATTTAATGGACCAACCATGTAAGCGTGTCAGTTCATTTGGCTCATTGATGCATTTCAATGAGAAAAACGCACCTGAAAATGGACCGTTACGTTGTTTAGACGGCTGTCCGATTGAAAATGACTGTGCTTTTCATGCAGGGAGATACTATTTAGGTGAAGGAAAAGGTTGGGCGAAAAAATTTACGGAAGATCATACACGAGAAGGCATTATACATGCACTACATACAACCGATTACGGAAAATGTGTCTACCGTTCAGACAATAATGTCGTCGACCATCAAGTTGTCAATTTAGAGTTTAAAAATGGCGCAACGGCGACATTTAGCATGTGTGGTTTTACGAGAGAGCAAACGCGTATCGTTCAAATTATGGGGACAAAAGGTGAAATTAGAGGGAAGATGGACGAACATTCAATTTCCGTTTATGATTTTTTGTCAAAAAACGAAACCGTAATAAAATTGGCACCCCCAATCAGTGGTCACGGGGGTGGTGACGAAGCCATTGTAAGAGCGTTTTTACATGAGGTGAAAAATTACGGAGCGCATGCAGGGCGTTCGTCTGCAGCTGTTTCTCTGGAGAGTCACCTACTGGCTTTTGGGGCAGAAGCTTCTCGGTTGCAAAATGGTAAAGTGATTCAAATTGATCGCTTTGCAGAAGAAGTTCTTTAATCAAGCGACGAATCGATACAGCTGAA
>JARIDM010000042.1 GCA_029263945.1 Sporosarcina sp. | reverse complement strand
TCGGCTACTACGCTTTCGGTAATCTCTTTCGTACTGCCTTCAAGTGCTTCGACTTGATACAAGACTTCAAATCCACCTTGTAAGTCAAGCCCGAGTTTTACATCTTTCAATATTGGGTTTGTCGTCGTCCCGATTGTTCCCGCAAAAATGACGAGTAATAAAAGAAACGCGACAATGCGCCCTCTAGTTTTCATAATAATAGTCCCCCTCTTTAGGTAGAGCAACACAGCTAGCTTTTAATATGTCCGTCTACATACAACATTACTATTATGAAACACGTTTAAGTGTGTGTCAAATAGAGATGTATTTTCTTATTCTTTCTTATTTTGCGGGGCTAAAAGTATTTGCAATTCGTCCGAATTCAAATCAGTGAACCAATCCGAATCACGCTGCGCTTCGATCTGTGTATACGTCATAAATGCTGCAGGCAGTATTTGTAAGATATCATTCGCAATTTGATGAATACGCATCTCATTTACGTTTTTATTACGCCATTTCTTTCGTAAGCAGTATGTCCAAATGTCTTCCGTTGTGACAGTCGTATAACCATACATGTGGAATTCATTTTTTTTACTTTCAAGTGCAGGAAGCATTTCCGTGAATTTTAGATCGAAATCTGTCCCCATCTTTTCCAACCCTTCCGTAAAAAAAAATTAAATGCATACACTTTTTCCGCGTATAAAATAGTATAACAAAAAAACGCAATGACGTGTTACTTATAAACAGGATATAAAAATAAGCTGTCCTTTCGTCTAGGTGATATAGACAAAAGAACAGCTAGTAATCAAACTTTATCTAACTTACTTTCTGATAGAGATGATATTATTTTCTTTTAACGCTACATTTTTATAGTTCTCTACTTCTAATAATTCCCCATCAAATAAGTTTGTAAAGATGATTGGTGTAATAATTGAAGGTGCATTTGCTGAAACGTAATCCAAATCGACTTGTAACAAAGGTTGCCCTTCTTCCACATGATCTCCTTGTGCGACTAACGCTTCAAAACCTTCACCGTCTAACTTCACAGTGTCGATCCCTACGTGAATCAATATTTCCCTTCCCGAATCAGCTTGTATGCCAATCGCATGTTTCGTTGGGAAAAACGTCACAATTTTACCACTAACTGGCGAGACGACTGTTCCTTCAGTAGGTAGAATCGCAAAACCGTCACCCATTAATTTTTGTGAAAAAACAGCATCTGGAACATCTGAAAGTGGCTTTATTTCGCCCTCCATTGGAGAAACAAATCGATCTTCTACGGTAGCATCTAATTTTTCAACCGAGACATCTTTTGTAACTTCAGGTCGCGGTCGCTTCCCATTCATAACGTCACGAATTTGATCTTTAATTGTTTCTGAGCGGGGACCAAAAATCGCTTGAATATTACTACCCACGACAAGAACACCCGCCGCTCCTAATTTTTTCAATTGTTCTTTATCTACTTCGTCAATATTGTTTACCCCAACACGGAGGCGCGTAATACAAGCATCTAAATCTGCAATGTTTTCTTTTCCACCCATCGCATCCAGTATATTCGATGCTAAATGATCTGCATGATTGGCACTCATCTCTTCATCATCTAACCCATCGTCTTTTTCTCGCCCAGGTGTCATTAAGTTAAATTTCCGAATTGCAAAACGGAATCCAAAATAATAAATAACAGCAAAGACTAAACCAACTGGAATTACAATCCAAGCATTTGTTTGTGGATTAATGGCCCCAAAAAGAACGTAGTCGATCAGTCCCCCTGAAAAAGTCATCCCAATTTTTACATTTAAGATATGCATCGTCATAAACGATAACCCAGCGAAAATCGCGTGAATTCCAAATAAAACAGGTGCAACAAATAAGAATGAAAACTCAATTGGTTCAGTAATACCAGTTAGAAATGAAGTTAACGCAGCTGATCCCATGATTCCTGCGACAATTTTTTTCTTTTTAATATCTGCTTCATGGTAAATCGCAAGTGCTGCTGCTGGAAGGCCAAACATCATGAATGGGTATTTCCCTGTCATAAATGTGCCTGCCGTTAAATCTTGTATTCCATCTTTAATTTGTGCTTGGAATATTGGATTATCTCCTCTAATCACTTCACCAGCAGCATCTACATAAGTACCAAACTCAAACCAGAATGGCGTATAAAATATATGGTGCAATCCGAACGGAATAAGTGAACGTTCAATGACACCAAAGACAAATGCCGATAAAGTTGTATTCCAATTTAAAACAAAGTTGGAAAAACTATTCATCCCTTCTTGTATAGGTGGCCAAATTAAAACCATTAATAATCCTAAAGCAACTGAGGATGCTGCAGTTGCAATTGGAACAAATCGTTTTCCTGCAAAAAACCCTAAGTATGATGGCAACTCAATTTTAAAGAAACGATTGTACATCGTGGCTGCGAGGATCCCGACAATAATACCACCGAAAACACCTGACTGTAGTGAAGGAACACCTAGGAGTAATCCGTAAGAGGGATCACCCGCTTCAATAACAGATTTAGTTGTTAATCCTAACGCTGTTCCCATTGTTGCGTTCATTATTAAATAACCTACGATTGCCGCAAGGGCTGCAACGCCTTCGCCAGCTGCTAATCCAAGTGCAACACCGATTGCAAATAGAATCGGTAAGTTATCAAATATAACAGAACCCGACTCTTCCATTATTGACGCGATGCTCTCTACCCATCCAGCTTCCAAAAATGGTGCAATATTTGTTAAAACTGGGTTTTGTAAAGCATTACCGAATGCCAATAATAGCCCAGCCGCTGGTAATATTGCGACTGGTAACATAAGTGATTTACCAATCTTTTGTAGGACACCAAAAGCTTTTTTAAACATATTAACGCCTCCCGTTTTATTCAATTAGTCATTTGTTAACAAAAAAAGGCATGAGTAAAAGTAGATTTAAATAAGAGAAGCAAATTACGCTTACCTCTTAAAAAAATATCTTTTTACTCATGCCTGATCTAGTCAGTAACACGTAGAAGATTAGATTAATACTGCCAACCAATGACTTTAACTAATAATATCATAATTATTTATTTTTCGCAAACGGATTCATCAAGTTTCTTAGTAGGAATACGTTGCAAGTGAAGGGTTAAGTATACCGCCTCAGCTTGAAACACATCTTTTTTCAGTTTTTGTTGCATAATTTTTATTAATTTCCAAGCTAAATTATAATAAAAAGGATATTCTTCTTTTAAAAGTAGTGTGATTTTTTGGGGTTCTGCCACTTTTTCACCTTTAATTACGCGTTCAATTGCAAAATAAAGATGTCGAATAAGTCGCATATAATCGATACTGTTCTTATCAATTTTTATAGATAATTGGGCTTCTATCGTTTCAACCAACTGTACGATTAAATTGGAGTGCTTGGCAACATCCTCAACATTCTTATTCACAATTGCACTATGAATGTGCAACGTAATAAAACCAATCTCACTTTCTGGAAGTGTTATGCCCAATTTCTCATTTACGATCAACATCACTTCTTCTGCGATTCTATATTCATTTGGATAAAGTGCTTTCGTTTCAAGTAAAAAAGGATTTCTAATGACCATATCACTCTTTATTCGATTGACTGCAAAAATTAAATGATCTGTCAAAGCAACGTGAATATGTTCATTGAGCGGCATATTCGTTCGTTGTTGAATTACTTCTACGACAGAGACAATCACTTTTAACGTTTTCTCATCAAGGGAAGTTAGCAGCTGTTTATATTGCTCTTGCTCTACTGGATCATTTAGCACAAATAACTTTTCAACTGAGTCACTTGGAATAGATTCTCCAGTTTTTGCGCCGAACCCAATTCCTTTTCCAATCAGCACGACTTCTTTATGTTCACTTGTCATTGCGATTAATACATTATTGTTTAAAACTTTTTGAATTAAATAGTTGGCCATTAATCTATCTCCAGTATATTTTCATAGACCTATTCTATCATTAATTATGAATAAAGGTCTAACAAACAGAAAAAAGCATAGAATAAAAATAGATTTCCTTAAGATGTACAACTTTATATGAGATGGTTTGATTTGAGAAGGGGTTGTCTAATTTGTCCTCATTTATTCGGGGTACAGCGATCTTAATGGCTGCGGCCTTTTTAACAAAATTATTAGGTTTTGTATTTCGAATTCAATTTATGCGAATCGCAGGTGAAGAAGCGGTCGGTATTTATATGACGGCCTACCCAGCATTCATCTTTTTTTTATCTCTCGTACAACTCGGAATTCCTGTTGCGATTGCTAAAGTAATTGCGGAACTTGATGTGACAGGAAAGCGAAATAAAATACCAGCTGTGATGAGAACCGCTTCTTTTACAACACTCGCTACATCCATTTTATTTATCCCTGTATCCATTGCATTCGTTCCTTATTTAGCGGGTACGCTACTTGGCAACGCATCATCTGCAACAGCGCTATATGCCGGCATTGCCATTGTACCAATCGCTGCAATCGGCGGACTTATTAGAGGCTACTTCCAAGGGATTGCGCGAATTGAAGAAACGGCTTGGTCACAAATTATCGAACAGTTTCTACGAATTATGTTTATCACATGGTTATTACCTGTTATATTTTCAGCAGAAAGCAATGCGATGAATGCTGCTTATGCAATGGGGATTACAATGCTCGCAGAAGTTGCTTCTGTACTCTATCTTTTAATTAAATATAAACAACAGCAACGAAGAAATCCGATTCAACAGACTGAACAGAAAACCTATCCTTTAACACCAATTTTAGAAGTTGCACTTCCCTCTTCCGGAAGTCGACTTTTTGGTACTTTTACATGGTTTTTAGAACCAATTATCTTTCTACGCGCACTCACGCTATCTGGAATGACAGCAATTGCTGCAACTTCTTTATATGGCGTGATTTCAGGCGTCCTCGTTCCACTTTTACTATTTCCTGCATTTATACCCTATGCACTTTCTGTTGTTCTTGTCCCAGCTGTAAGCGG
>JARIDM010000284.1 GCA_029263945.1 Sporosarcina sp. | reverse complement strand
ATCCACCAGACGCCGTAACTATAAAAGTAGATCCCCTTTTCATTGGGAGCTGTAAATTGATTGTCCTTCACTTCAATTTCCATTTCATCATGATTACTTTTCACTTGTGAAAGATGAATTTTATTAGGCTTTGGTGTGTAATCCACATTCAACGTGACTTCCTCACCAGCCTTAATTTGGATAGGCGCTTTATCCTTTAACAAATCTACTGGACCAGCAGTGTCAACACAACTAGCTGTTTTTTCATCACCTTTAGAACTGATTTCCCAACAATATGAACCTAATACCGTTTCGTATTTTTCACCATCAATTTTTACAACTAGATTTGGTGGGTTGTCTCCCTTCAAAGTCGTGTAACCATTTTTTTCATTTGAAGCACCGCAAGCACCTAATATCAACGCCATGAATAAAACGCCTAAAAAAGTGAGTTTATTCATTTTTTCTCCCCCTTTATAAAGGTAAGTCGGTGTTGCTATAGTAGTGCTTTTTCGACAGAACAGACTCAAGAGCAACGCTTTAAATATGCGGGACTTCCTAATTGATTTAAAAGAAACAACATTATAGAACCCTATGATATAAAGCCACTTCCGACTTTAAATCTACTCAATCAAGCCCATTAACATGTGTAAGGGCTTTGCTTATAGTTGCGTCTATTATTCCATAAATGACAAGTGATCGAGTGCGCTAAAATCCTCAAGAGAAAAATTGCTGACCCCTTTCATCGATACGGTATACAATGTATCTCCACTATACAATATCCGCTGTATTTGTTTATCGTAGTCTGCGTACTGCTCGCCTTTTTCTTTCTCTGTTAATAAATCTCCTTTTAAAACAATGCCATTCTCAGGTGTGATTTCATAGATGAGTGCTCCGGAACTTTGGAAGTCAATATCCTCAAACTCACCATTTTTCTTTATGCCTTCATATTTCTCAATTGGAAAACCAAACAAATGGCGTTCTTTGTGCTGAAACAAAGCTTTGTGGTCATGTTGCACTGGTGAGTAAGTTCCCTTTCCCCCAATAATTTCAGTATCTTTTTCCTTTGGCTGATGAAAATCAGAAACGTCAAACAAAGAAATCTTCATACCTAACGTTGTAATAATTGGGGCTTCTCCTGGTTGCCCTTTCTGCGCAACTGTTTCATAACCAAAACCAATTAAATGATTTTCATCTAATGGGTGTAAATAATTACTAAAACCAGGGATTTTCAGTTCACCGAGTACTTTCGGAGCCACTGGATTTGCCACATCTATAACAAAGAGTGGATCTGTTTCCCTAAATGTGACCATATAGGCTTTATCACCCATGAAGCGGGCTGAATAGATGCGCTCTCCTTTTGCAAGCCCTACTACAGAACCCACTATCGTCATTTTTTCATCTAACACGAACAAATGATTTTCGGAAGGTTTTTGTTCGTCCCATAAATTCCCTTCCGTTGTGACTACTCGAAAATTTCCATTGTATTCATCCATTGAAAACTGGTTCAATACAGTGCCTTTTAGCAGAGCTGAATGATCAAAAGCGATCGATGTTCCATTCAATGAAAATTTAAAAACTTCACTGCTGGCAGTTATTGAATCCGCTACACCAGTGATCGAATTTTCCTCATTAAAATAACCCTTATAATTTGTAGCCGTTAAATATAAATGTTCTTTTGACATATAAAGTTGATCACTGCCGCCTAGATAGCCTTTCGTCATTACTTCTGTTTGTGCAGGCGCAGTTAAATCGATTGCAGTGATGACTGAATATGAGGGTTCTGTCGTGCCAGGAAGGATCGCAATATCTTGATAATCAAGCGTCATCACTTTTTTACCTTTCGCAGAATCACTGCGTCGAGGACGTAGCTCCATATCTTCTGTTTCACCCAGCATCCAGTAATTTGGCTGTACATTTGTCACATAATAAAGAAAATCTCCTGTTTTACGCGCACTATTTAAATAGCCTTCCGTCCCAATTTCACGCATAAACTTCGGCTTCTCGGGTTGGGAGATGTCGTAGATTCGAACTGTTGTCATCCCATTTATTGGCATCGTTTGATCATCTTTCATATCCCCAGCTTCATTATGCGCTTCGTATTGGTCGCCTAACACAATGAGAAATTGTTCGTGCAGAAATAGTTGGGTTGGATAATAGGTACTTGCCTTATCCGTTAGGGTCGCAGCAATACGTAGCTCTTTTGGGTTTCGTATGTCCGTTATCGTAATTTTCTCGTTCCCAAGGATGGTATAAATATATTGGCCATCTGTTTTAACCGTATCCGATTCATCTACACCTTCTACTTGTGTATTTGTTTCGGAGTAATCCGCTTCAAGTGAGCCAGTGTCTGTTTTTGAATCTGAAGCAGAACTTTCTTCAACTACCGCCTTATCATCCATCGCAAATGTGTCGTTTTTTTGCAGTACCTTAATTTGTTTAAAATAATGAGCCAGTTCTTCTCTGGATTGTACTGATTCTATCGTCTCGTAAACTTTAAAACGAATTTGATTGGTCGCTAACCTCTTGAACGGCTTACCTTTTAAAATTTTCTCATCTACATGAAGTGTGTAAGTTCCACTATCCAATCCACGAATCCGAATTGTTCGTCCAGCGTGCTCAATTTGCATCACATCTGTTATTTTCACACCAGACTCATCTGTTATAAATAAGTTTTTCTCATTTACCTCATCAACAATTACTGGAGCGGATAATGTTGCTATCCAATCCTGATTAACCATGACTCCTTCACTTGCCTGAATGGTCACTTTCTCAAGAGTCAAAGCAAATGCAATCACCATAACTGTCAATAAGCCAAGAATTAAATATAAAAGTTTATATCTCCCCATTACATGTCACTCCTTTTTAATACCTTTACATAGTAGACTCTTATCGAAGCCATTAGTTACAGCAATATTAGATTTATCTGAAAATACGAACCGAACTTTTTTCTTTCACTAAATGATATAATAGACTTAGTCTTCGTATACATAATAAAATACTTTAGGAATTAGGGTGTTCATATGAAAAGAATAGATTTAAACAACAAAACGATTGTAGGGGCAATCTCTCTTGAAGAGAAAGATGATTATATCACCCCTTGGCGCATCGATTACGTTGAGAAAGATTTTTATACACCTAATCTACTTGAAGGTGTTGCAGAAATACCTGCAGGCGTTCGAATCGTATTTAACACAAATTCAACTAAAGTAAAAGTAGAATTTGCTGCGAGCCAAAACACATTAGCTTTTGACGTCGTACTTAATAAAAAATATTTAAAGACGATCACAACGAATCCTCAAGATACAGCTTTTATCTTAGAGGGTTTACCAAGTAGCAATAACTTTGTAGAAATATATTTATCACAACAGGCCAAAGTTTCAATTAAAGCTGTATCAATAGAGCTAGATGCTGATTGGGGTTTTGACTTATCGGAAAGAAAAAAGTGGATTGCTTATGGAAGTTCTATTACACAGTGCAGAGAAGCAGAGAGTCCTTCCAAAACATGGCCTGCGATTGCAGCAAACAAATTAAACCTAGCGTTGACTTGTCTAGGTTTTAGTGGGCAATGTCAGTACGAACCAATTATTGCGCAAACCATCAGAGACACACCAGTAGATTTCATTTCACTGTGTGCGGGCATCAATACATATGGTGCAAATTGTTACAATGATAGAACGTTCCAAGCCTCTCTTATAGGGTTTATCAAAATCATTCGGGAAAAGCATACGACCGTTCCAATCGTTTTAAGTTCACCTATATATGGCGCGTTTCGAGAGGAGACGCCAAATCTTGTGGGATACACGCTGATTGAAATGAGAAAACAAATTAAAGAAGTTGTCGATATTTTCAATAACAATGGAGATCAGCAACTTTTCTATGTAGATGGACTTTCGATTTTCAGTGAAGCATTCGCGCATCTATTGCCTGATGACCTTCATCCGAATGCGGAAGGCTATAAAATCATGGGGACAAATTTTGCACGTGCATTAGACGAATACTTTACGTCATAAAAAGGGAAACACCTCTTTCTAGCATAGGTTCTCGCTAGAAAGAAGTGTTTCATTATTTTATTCTATTTTATTTTCTCTAATGTGTAGGTCAGGTATTCCCAATTGTTAATCGTAGAAGGAATACTTAAATGTTCATTAGGTGTATGAATTTCAAACATATCTGGACCAATGGAAACCGCATCTAATCCGGGTATTTTATCTGTAAAAATACCGCACTCAATCCCTGCATGTACAGCAATAACTTCAATGTCTTCTTCATACTTTTCACGGTACGTTTGTTCAAATAACGCTTTTAACTTAGAGGTTGGCTCATATGCCCATTCAGGATAATCTTTATCGACTGTTACGGTACTCCCTAATAACCTAGCAATTGTTGTCACTTCCGTTGCAATTGCTTTTTTCATACTTTTAACAGAACTTCTAATTTCATTTTCAAAACGAACTTCCGTATCTGTGGTTTCAACAACACCCAAATTAGTTGAGCTCTCAACTAACCCTTTAATGCCGCGACTCATCCCTTGTACACCGTTAGGCAATAACAATAAAGAAGTAATTGTATATTCTTTTGTGTGCTCAGAAAAAACCTTGTGAGACGCACTTTCTCTTTCTTCAAAAGTAATTGCAACACCTTGGTCTGAGAGTTGTAGTTCATTTTTATAAACTTCATCCCAGCTCCCTAGTATTTCTTTCATTTTTTCGACTTGAGCGACGGGAATTAAAATCGTGGCTTCCGCTTCTCTTGGAATGGCATTTGATTGAAGTCCGCCGTTTAGCTGTTGTAGTGAATAGTTTACTTGTGCAGTCAAATCATGCAATAATCTGCCCAATAACTTATTGGCGTTGCCTCTTTCTAAGTCGATGTCAATGCCCGAATGGCCACCTTGGAGTCCACTTATATGAATACGATACGCTGCATGTTCACTTGGTGCTTGGGCCCATTCGATTGGTAACACTTGCGTAAGATGAACCCCTCCTGCACTGCTGACGAGTAGTTTTCCGTCTTCCCCTGAATCGAGGTTGATGAGGAGCTTGCCGTTAAAATGTTCCGCGTCAACAGCGATGGCTCCGCCCATTGTGGTTTCTTCCGCTGTTGTAATGACGACCTCAAGTGGCGGATGCGGTAAGTCCGTTGCAGCCAATAAAGCGAGGGCATAAGCGACTGCAATGCCGTTATCCGCCCCTAATGTTGTATCCGTAGCATAGAGCATATCGTCAATAATTCTTAACTGAATAGGATCTGTTTCAAAATCATGTATCGTTCCCTGGTTTTTTTCACAAACCATATCCATATGTCCTTGAAGAATCACAGTTGGGGCTTGTTCATACCCCTTTGTCGCGGCTTTTTTAATAATGACATTTAGCGCCTCATCTTGTACGACTTCTAGTTGTTGCGCTTTTGCAAACTCAACTAAATAATTACTAATCGCTCGTTCATTTCCAGAACCTCTCGGAATTTTAGAAATTTCCGCGAAATAATGAAATACTGTATGAGCTGTTAATGCTTCTATACTTTTATACATAGGCATCTTCCTTTCAATTAAAAACTCCAAATAAAACCAATACTTTCTATAGTTTAGCATACCCATAAATTCTAAAATACTAGGTACTTGATGAGGTCTCCTTTTATTTTCTTGAATACGCTAGGATAAGGAATTATTCAGTTTAGAAGTGGAGGTTTTCGAGTTGCCACAAAACAGAAGGAATAGACCACGTTTTTGTATCTTTCCTAATTATAATTGGTGTGGGCCAGGTTGTAATGGACCCAGTCCACCTATTAATGAGGTCGATGCCGTTTGTAAAATGCATGATATTTGTTACAAAATGGGCAGAGAACACTGCGTGTGTGACAGAGAATTTATTGAA
>JARIDM010000245.1 GCA_029263945.1 Sporosarcina sp. | reverse complement strand
CCATCCCGAACACGGTAGTTAAGCTCTTCAGCGCCGATGGTAGTTGGGGGTTTCCCCCTGCAAGAGTAGGACGTTGCCAAGCACTAAAGAAGTCATTGCCTTTAAGGTAGTGGCTTTTTTTGTTTTTAAAGTTATCGGTCATTTATGATTTTAAATCATCGATTTTAATAAACCTAATATCTTGTTGTCTGTAGATAAAACACTTATTGTTAGGGAAAGGGAGTTGTTTTAAGATGAAAACAATCTATGAATTAGCAGTTAAGGAACAAGATGGGACAACAAAATCGTTAGCTGATTACAAAGGACATCCATTATTAATTGTAAATACCGCGAGTAAATGTGGCTTTGTTGGGCAGTTTAAAGAGTTACAGAACCTTTATGAAGATTATCATGAAAAAGGATTGGTTGTGCTTGGTTTTCCATCAGATAACTTTAACAATCAAGAATTTGCAGATATTGATGAAACAATGAATTTTTGTCAGATGAATTATGGTGTTACTTTTCCAATGTTTGCAAAGGTGGATGTTAAAGGGAAAGCGATAGATCCCCTATTTGAATTTTTAACATCAGAACAAAAAGGTTTTCTTACAGAAGGGATTAAGTGGAACTTTACAAAATTCTTAGTAGACAAAAATGGACATGTTGTCGAACGAATTGCACCTAAGACTTCGCCTTTAAAAATGAAGAAAAAGATTGAAGAATTATTGATTGAAGAGTAAGAATAGACTTTCAATAAATGATAACTTGACAGTTTTTATTGTCGCTGATAACCTTTGAATAATATTCAAAAGAGACTAGGGAGGAAAATAGAAATGTGGGAATCAAAATTTGCACGTGAAGGACTAACATTTGATGATGTATTATTAGTACCAGGGCCTTCTGATGTACTGCCGAAAGATGTATCGCTAGCGGTTCAGTTAACGGATAAAATTAAGTTAAGTATCCCAATTATAAGTGCAGGAATGGATACAGTTACAGAATCAGGAATGGCTATTTCAATGGCGCGACAAGGCGGATTAGGCGTTATTCATAAAAATATGAGTATCGAAGAACAAGCAGAGCAGGTTGTTACTGTAAAACGTTCTGAAAATGGTGTAATCACCAACCCCTTCTATTTAACACCTGAACATCAAGTGTTTGATGCTGAACATTTAATGGGCAAGTATCGCATTTCTGGCGTCCCAATTGTTAATAATGAAGAAGAATTAAAGTTAGTGGGAATCATTACAAACCGAGATATGCGGTTTATCCAAGATTATTCATTGCTCATTGATGATGTGATGACGAAAGATAATTTAGTTACTGCAGCTGTCGGGACAACGCTTGATGATGCAGAGAAAATTTTACAAAAATATAAAATAGAAAAATTACCAATTGTTTCTGATGAAGGGATTTTAAAAGGATTAATAACAATTAAAGATATTGAAAAGGTAATGGAGTTTCCACATGCAGCGAAAGATAAACAAGGAAGACTTTTAGTTGGAGCAGCTGTTGGTGTTACATCTGATACTTTGTTACGCGTAGAAAAGCTTGTGAAAGCTGAAGTAGACCTTATTGTGATTGATACAGCACATGGTCATTCTAAGGGTGTCTTAGATACTGTAGCGGAAATTAGAGCAGCTTACCCTGATCTTGATATTGTTGCAGGAAATATTGCGACAGCTGAAGGCACACGTGCATTATTTGAAGCTGGTGCCGATATCGTGAAAGTTGGAATTGGTCCAGGTTCAATTTGTACAACACGCGTTGTAGCAGGCGTTGGTGTACCACAAATTACTGCAATTTATGAGTGTGCTTCTGTTGCCCGTGAACTTGGGAAAACAATCATTGCTGATGGTGGTATTAAATACTCTGGTGACATTAACAAAGCACTTGCAGCAGGTGGACATGTTGTCATGCTGGGAAGCCTTCTTGCAGGTACAACAGAAAGTCCAGGAGAAACTGAGTTATACCAAGGAAGACGTTTTAAAGTGTACCGTGGAATGGGTTCTGTTGCAGCAATGGAACGCGGATCAAGAGATCGTTATTTCCAGGATGATGCAAAAAAACTTGTCCCTGAAGGTATTGAAGGGCGCTTGCCTTACAAAGGACTACTTGCAGATACGATTCACCAGTTAATTGGAGGAATTCGTGCAGGTATGGGGTATTGTGGAACAAAAGATCTTCAAGAGCTACGTGAGCAGGCACAGTTTATCCGTATGACAGGTGCTGGATTACGAGAAAGTCATCCACATCAAGTTCAAATTACAAAAGAAGCACCTAACTACTCACTTTCTTAAATTTATACAAAAAAGATAGCATTCAACTATGGATCTGTTGAAAAGAATAGAATTTAAGAAACTTTTGCATCTTTCTTGCGTCTTTATATGAGCAGAAAGATGCTTTTTGTATTTTGTTCCCTTCTTCTATTGAAATTATGGTAAAATGATTTGGGGGAAATAGCAATGACGGAGGGTTTATTTTGAAGGAAAAAATGAGAATTTGGTTGACACTTTTTGTGATACCATTATTATTAGTAACGACAATCGGCACTGTACCAGTTGCTGCAGATTCAAAACTTGGCATTCATGTTGATGGTGCAATTTTAATTGATGCAGATAGTGGAAAGATTTTATATGAAGAAAATGCAGATACACCACTTGGCATTGCAAGTATGACTAAAATGATGACTGAATACCTTTTATTTGAAGCAATTGATGAAGGCAAAATTACTTGGGAACAAGAATATAAAGTAACTGATTATACGTATGCAATTTCACAAGATGGACGTTTAAGTAATGTACCATTACGTGCGGATGGTACTTATACAATTAAAGAACTTTATGAAGCACTTGCCATTTATTCCGCAAATGCGGCAACAATCGCCATTGCAGAAACAATTGCGGGAACAGAAACCGCGTTTTTAAAGTTGATGGATGAAAAGGCGACAGAACTAGGCTTAGAAGGTTTTAAGTTTGTAAACTCAACGGGATTAAACAACGCAGATCTTCAAGGAATGCATCCTGAAGGAACAGGTACAGAAGATGAAAACGTTATGCCGGCTAAGTCTGTTGCTAAGTTGGCGACTCGTCTTATACACGATTTTCCAGAAGTTCTTGAAACAACACAAATCACCTCAAAGGTTTTTCGTGAAGGAACTTCAGATGCAACAAAAATGGATAACTGGAACTTTATGCTTCCAGGTTTTAATTTTGAATATGAAGGTGTAGATGGTCTGAAAACAGGTACAACGGACTTTGCAGGCCATTGTTTCACGGGTACAGCTGAACGTGATGGAACGCGCTTAATTGCGATTGTGATGAATGCAGTCGATGCAAAGGGTGTAGGTTCATATAAAGCCCGATTCGATGCAACACGTGCTTTATTCGACTATGGGTTTAGTCAGTTTACAGAAGTAGAGTTATTACCTGCAGGGTATGAATTTAAAGATCAAAAAAACATTGCAATTAGTAAAGGAAAAAGCGATACGGCAAAGGTTTCTTTAAATGAACCGATTCGTATGATGATCAAAACAAGTGAACAGGATTTGTACAAGCCTGAAGTTGTCCTTGATGAGTCTAAGTTAAAGGATGGTAAGCTTGAGGCACCTGTTGAAAAAGATACAGTTGTAGGCCATGTGAATTTTGTGAAAACAGAAGGTACCGATTATGGCTATATTGATGAAAATCAAGTAGCTGGGGAAATCGTCTTAACAGAATCTGTAGAAAAAGCAGGATGGTTCTCGCTTACACTTCGTGCGATTGGTGCGTTCTTTGTTGGCATTTGGGATGCCGCAACAGGTTTTGTAAAAGGTTTATTTTCATAGAGTATAAAGAAAGACAGTGGATTCCATTAGGATTCACTGTCTTTTTTTATGTTCCAAGTAGCCATCAATACTTCAATCCCTGTCGAAATGCTTTCTACGGACAGGCCGCCAAACCCGATGAGGAAAGAGGGAACACCTTTTACAGGAGTTGTTCGATATTTATTTAATCCATAGATGCGAATCCCTCCTTTTAACGCTTGTGCTACAAGTTGTTCTTCGGTGTCGTTGGTTTTGACGGACATAATCATATGCATCCCTGATTCTTCACCAGAAAAAGAAACGATTGGTGCGTAAGGTAGTAATGCTTCAATCAGTATATGACGTTTACGTCGATAAATCGTGCGCATTTTATTTAAATGACGTGAAAAATGCCCATCTTCCATAAAGCGTGCGAGAATGTGCTGATCAAGACGTGGTACGGTCGATGCGTAGTGCGTGAATGTATTTCGGTACCTACTCAGAAGCACCTTTGGAAGCACGGTATAAGCGATTCGTAAAGAGGGCATGAGAGATTTCGAAAAGGTACTTAAATAGATGACGTTATTTCCCTTGTCCATTCCTTGCAATGCAGGAATGGGACGCCCAGTGTACCGAAACTCACTGTCAAAATCATCTTCAATGATAAAGCGAGTCTCTTTTGTAGAAGCCCAGTTTAATAACGCAGTTCTGCGCGCAGCGGATAGGACTGTGCCTGTTGGAAACTGGTGAGAGGGTGTGACATAAGCAACAGTTGCCGCAGACTTTTGGAGCGCTTGTACGTTCATTCCTTCTTCATCAACGTTTACAGGTACCACGTCCCGATTATTATGAGTAAAAACATGATGTGTGAGCGGATATCCTGGATCTTCTATCGCATAAATGGCATCCGTTCCAAGAATTCGTATAAGAAGTGGCATCAGTTGTTCGGTTCCGGAACCGACAACAACTTGTTCGTGGGTACAGATGACACCTCTTGAATGATATAAATACTGGGCAATTTCTTTTCGGAGTTCAATATCACCATGAGGATCACCTAATAATAAAAGGTCTTTAGAAGATTCATCAATGACTTCTTTGGCATATTTACGCCATTTCGAGAAAGGAAAAAAATCCGTATCCACATCACCAGGTGAAAAGTCAATTGTAATCGTGGTTGGCTTTTGTGGTAAAGGTTTTGGCAATTGGTCAATGGGCTGTATATAAGCTAGTTCTTCAATGGCTTGTACATAAAAGCCTTTTCGTGGAACAGCAGATATAAAGCCTTCCGCAGTTAATTGTCCATACGCATATTCGATCGTCGTTTGGCTAATATTTAGGAAGTCACCAAGCTTTCGTTTTGAAGGCAACTTCATCCCAACATGTAATTTGCCATTTATAATGTCCTGTCGTATTTGCTCGTAAATTTGTTCATATAAAGGCATTGATGATCCTTTTTTGAGTTCAATAAATAGCATCTCCATCAGAACACTCCATCTGACCCCTTTAAATTGTCTGTAACTGAGTATTTAACTAAGGTCACATTCTATTATACTGAAGAATAAGAAAAGGGGGAAGGTAAAATGAATATGAGATATGGTGGCGTCATTATGGACGTTATAAACGGTGAACAAGCTAAAATAGCGGAGGCAGCAGGAGCGGTGGCAGTGATGGCACTTGAACGCGTTCCATCTGATATACGCGCAGCAGGTGGGGTTGCACGAATGGCTGACCCACGTATTGTTGAAGAAGTACAAGCCGCGGTGTCGATTCCTGTGATGGCTAAGGCGCGAATCGGTCACATTTCAGAAGCACGTCTATTAGAAGCGATGGGTGTTGACTTTATCGATGAAAGCGAAGTATTATCCCCAGCAGACGAAGAGTTTCATTTATTGAAGAGCGCCTATCAAGTTCCTTTTGTCTGTGGTGCCCGTAACCTAGGGGAAGCAGCGCGTCGTCTCGGAGAAGGGGCTAAAATGCTACGTACAAAAGGTGAACCAGGTACAGGAAATATTGTCGAGGCTGTCCGTCATCTTCGTATGATCCATGCGGAAGTCAATAAGTTGGTGCATATGAACGAAGCTGAAATTATGACAGAAGCCCGTATCATCGGCGCACCTTATGAGATCTTATTAGAAATTAAAAAGGCTGGACGGTTACCCGTAACAAATTATGCAGCAGGTGGTGTTGCAACACCGGCAGATGCCGCGTTAATGATGGAGTTAGGTGCAGATGGTGTATTTGTTGGTTTAGGTATTTTTAAATCAGAAAAACCAGAGAAATTTGCACGTGCGATTGTAGAAGCGACGCAAAATTATCAAAACTATGCGTTACTCGTTGAATTGTCTAAAGACCTCGGTGAACCAATGAAAGGGATAGAGCTTTCAAACCTTTCTGCAGGTCAGCGAATGGCAGACCGTAGTCAATAAACAAAGAGGCTGGGACAAAAGAGGTTAATCTAAAGGAAATAACAAAGTAATTAACGTGAAACTGTGTGAAAACAAGGTTCTTCTACTTGGCTTCACGCGGTTTGGGTTTTGTCCCAGCCACTTTTTAATTTGATAAGAATGCGCTTCAAACGCTTAGTAGACGTTAGTACGACTTGCGAAAATACTAAGGATGTAGTAAAATATATATAATTTCAAATGTGAGACGATGATGGGGAGTAGTAGCAAGATTGTTTTTTAAAGAGAGTCGGCGGTTGGTGTGAGCTGATAAAAACAATTGTGAATCCGTCCCTGAGTAGCTAGACTGAACACATTAAGTAGGTCTACGCCGGTGCTTGAACCGTTATTTCAATGAGTGAATCAGACAATTGCTGTCTGGTTAATTTGGGTGGCAACGCGGGTAGTTCTCGTCCCTTTTATAGGGGATATGAGGGCTTTTTTTATTGCATAAATATAAAGGAGGAAATTTAGATGCTAGATATTAGAAATGTACGTGCAAATTTTGAAGAAATTAAAGGAAAACTTGCCAAACGTGGAGAAGATTTATCGGATTTAGATCGATTCGGAGGTCTTGATGAGAAGCGAAGAGAACTCATTGCAAAAACTGAAGTGTTGAAAGCGGAGCGCAATAGAGTATCTGCAGAAGTAGCGACAATGAAACGCAATAAAGAAAATGCGGATGCAGAAATTCTACGGATGCGCGAAGTGGGCGCAGAGATTAAACACCTCGATGAAGAACTGCATCAAGTAGATGAAGACCTGAATTATATCATGATGCGCATTCCAAATATTCCACATGATAGTGTCCCAGTCGGAGATAGTGAAGATGACAACGTGGAAATTCGTGCATGGGGAGAAAAACCTGCATTTGAATTTGAGCCGAAGCCACATTGGGAAATTGGAACAGATTTAAAAATTTTGGATTTCGAACGCGCCGCTAAAGTTGCGGGAAGCCGATTTGTCTTTTACCGTGGACTTGGTGCGCGTCTAGAACGTGCGCTCATTAACTTTATGATGGACTTACATGAAGATGAACATGGGTATGAAGAAATCTTACCCCCTTATTTGGTGAATCGTGCAAGTTTAACGGGAACGGGGCAGTTGCCTAAATTTGAAGAAGATGCATTTTTAATTGAAGAAGAAGATTATTTCTTAATCCCAACATCTGAAGTGCCCGTTACGAACTTCTACCGTGAAGAAATTTTAAATCCTTCCGAGCTACCTGTTGCTTTTACAGCTTATAGTACGAATTTCCGTTCTGAGGCAGGATCTGCTGGGAGAGATACGCGCGGCTTAATTCGCCAGCATCAGTTTAATAAAGTTGAACTAGTTCGTATGGTTAAACCAGAAGATTCTTATGCAGAACTAGAAAAGTTAGTGGGACATGCTGAAAAAGTCTTGCAATTGTTGAAGCTTCCTTACCGTGTACTTAACATGTGTACGGCAGATCTTGGCTTTACAGCTGCGAAGAAGTACGACATTGAAGTGTGGATTCCAACACAGGAACTTTACCGTGAAATTTCTTCTTGTTCAAACTTTGAAGACTTCCAAGCGCGTCGTGCACAAATCCGTTATCGTGCGGAAGCTGGTGCAAAACCAGAATTTGTTCATACATTGAACGGCAGTGGTCTTGCGATTGGTCGTACAGTGGCGGCAATTCTTGAGAACTATCAACAAGCAGATGGTTCTGTCATGATTCCAGAAGTACTCCGTCCCTATATGGGCGGTAGAGAAGTTATTCCAGCGAAATAATCAAGTTGTTTTCTGCTTCGGATAGACGCGTTCCGCGGTTGTTCCCGCTGGAGTCGCCATCCTTCGCCTAAATCAATACTTGGCATCCCGTTTTAGAAAGACGAAAAAGGCAACACCGAGGTCACTCGACTTTAGGTGTTGCCTCTTTTTTTCGTTTTTTATTACGTACGCGGAGGGCCTTGAAAAAAGCAGTGAGGATTTCTCCACACTCATCGGCTAAAATCCCATCAGTTACGTTACATTCATGGTTAAATCGTTGATCACTGAGCAATTCATAAAGGGAGTGAACGGCGCCCCCTTTTGGATCACGCGCGCCGTAGACGACTCGTGGTATACGAGATTGTAAAATAGCACCTGCACACATCGGACAGGGTTCAAGGGTGACATATAAGGTAGTGTCTTCAAGTCGCCAACTCCCAATTTCTTGACAGGCGTCTTGTATTGCAGAGAGCTCAGCATGTGTGGTTGCATTTTGTGTGGTTTCTCGGGTGTTATACCCACGTGCCAAGATTTCATCATTACGGACAACGATCGCACCAATCGGTACTTCTCCAAGGAGTTGTGCTTTTTCAGCTTCCAAAAGGGCTATTTTCATATAATGTTGGTCTATTTCTAATTGTTCCATATTCATCACTCCTTATTGTTTTAGTGTAGCATTTTCCATGTGAATTGTTCCACGTGGAAAAATCACTACCTTCGAAACTTAATTATGGTAAGATTAAAAAGTATATAGAATGATATAGAGAGAGAGGGGATTTCTGATGTCTATTCCGTTTATTGCAGTTGAAGGTCCTATTGGCGTGGGAAAAACATCACTTTCCAAAACGATTGCGGAATCACAGGGGTTCTGTTTACTGAAAGAAATTGTTGAGGAAAATCCATTTTTAACAAAGTTTTACGAAGATATTGAAGCGTGGAGCTTTCAAACAGAGATGTTTTTCTTATGTAACCGATATAAACAATTAAGTGATATAAAAAAAGAAATTAATGTTACAGATACATCCGTTGTTGCAGATTATCATCTTTTTAAAAACTTGATATTTGCGAAGCGTACACTTTTACCAAGTGAATACGAGAAATACGAAGAGATTTATCATATTTTAACAAAAAATATGCCAGTCCCAAATATCATAGTGTATTTGTATGCCAGTCAAGAAACGTTGATGAAACGAATTGCACTTCGTGGCCGTGATTTTGAAAAGAATATGGATCCAGCTTATTTACAACAGCTTTCTGAAGACTACCATATATTTATTGCTGATTTTGAAGCACGTCATCCTGAAATACCCGTTCTTCGGTTTAATGGGGATGAATTAGACTTTGTAAATAACGAGGATGACTTAACATATATGTTAAACGAAATTGAGAGCGCTATCCAAAAAGGAGTACAAGCCAATGAACTTACGTGATAAATACGGCATTCCAGAAAATGCAGTCATTACAGTGGCAGGGACTGTTGGCGTCGGGAAGTCGACGATGACGGAAGCGCTTGCCAAAGCGTTAGACTTTAAAACATCATTCGAGCAAGTAGATGGTAATCCATATTTAGATCGTTTTTATGATGATTTTAATAAATGGAGCTTTCATTTACAAATTTACTTTTTAGCAGAACGATTCAAGGAGCAAAAGCGTATTTTTGAAATGGGCGGCGGGTTTATTCAAGACCGTTCAATTTATGAAGATACGGGTATCTTTGCACGCATGCATAAGGAAGAAGGCACGATGGATCCGGTAGATTACGATACATATACGAGTCTTTTTGAGGCAATGGTGATGACGCCTTATTTTCCACATCCGCATGTACTCATTTATTTAGATGGTTCCATGGAAGACATTTTATCACGGATTCATAGACGTGGACGGGAAATGGAGCAACAAACACCAAATACATATTGGGAAGAGATGCACGGGCGGTATGAAAATTGGATTAAAGAGTTCAATGCTTGCCCGGTATTACGTTTGAATATTAACGATTATGATTTACTTACCAATCCACATGAAATTGACCATATTGCAGAAAAAATTGGTCAGATATTGAATCAGTAATTTTTTGACGATGAACATAAAAGTACTGAAAAGGGTGATTGTATTGAAGCAAAACAGTGTGTGGGAGCGCATAAAAATGCCAGTGAATGCCATTCTTTGGTTAACGTCCATTATAGTGATTTTACTTAGTACATATCAGACCGTACCGATTTATAGCTACTTATTATTTGCTGTGCTTGCAGTCGCATTTTTTAGTGTGTCAGACAGGGTTGCTTTTATGTTTTACATTACACTTGTGCTTGTAACAGTTTTCTTATTTCTGTTTCTGGCCTTCAAAGATCAATGGACGCCGATTGAACAAGCTGTAAATATCGGGTTACATTCAGTGTTTTTAGTTCATTTATTTGCGCTGTATAGTTTATCTAAATATACCTATATCATGCGTTCTGAAAATCGATTCTTCATAGACCGGATTGCTGAGTTAGAAGAATACGTATTTCAAGATGGCATTCTAACAAAAAGAGAGTTTGAAAAACAATCAAAGTTAGTTTTATCAACTATGAGAAGACGTAAGGAAACCGGTTTTTATATTGAAGTCAATGTAGGTAGTTTAAAACGTCTCGTCCGAAAAAAAGTACTCCATCGTATTGGGAGTATTTTGCATACAACGTTTCGTCAAAGTTATGATTTAGTTGGCCAAATTGACGAGTTTACTTTAATTGTGCTTGTTCAAAATACAAACCAGCTAGGACTTGAAACGGCCATCAAACGTTTTAATCATCTTTTAACAGCAGAAATAGAAGAAGACACCATTGGAAAGATATCGGTTTCTGTTAAAGAAATTGATCTATCTATGTCGTTTGACGAAGCGGTGGTGATCAAATGAGAAATAGAGTGGTACTTTTACTCTTGTTATTTCTCGTATTCATCGTGTTCCTAGTAACGGCAGCAATATTCAATGTGAGAATCTTGCTGTTTTTTACAACCGCACTCTTTCTTTCCTTGCTGCTTTATTATTCTGTTTTGACAATTGCGGGGCTTTATAGCCGGTTGAAATATCAAAAGGTACCAGAGATTGACCATTATCCAGGGGTCGATATTTTAATTCCTGCTCATAACGAAGGAATCGTCCTTCAGGATACAATTGAGGCAATGGTCTCTATTATGTATCCCGGGGACTTACAGATTTATATATTAAACGATAACTCCGCAGATAATACAGGGGAGATTGCAGATGCTTTTGCTGCGACATTTAAACATGTCCATCATATTAATGTCCCACCAGGGGAACCACGTGGGAAGTCTAGGGTGCTCAATTACGGTTTAAGTATTTCGAACAATAAGTATTATTGTGTGTATGATGCGGACAATCAACCAGAACCGGATGCATTGGTGAAACTCGTTGCAACAGCTGAAACGTATGAAGATGCCGGGGGCGCAGTTGGGTATGTGCGAACACAAAACGAATCTAAGAATTGGCTAACCCGTATGATTTCAATTGAGTTTCAAGTATTTCAATTACTGATGCAGTCTGGGAGATGGCAATTATTTAAAACAGGCTCACTGACGGGAACGAATATGCTTGTTAAACGATCTGTCATCGAAGCGTTAGGCGGGTACGATCCTTATGCGATTGCAGAAGATGCAGAGCTGACGCTGCGAATTACACAAAAGGGTTTCTTTTTACCAATTGTCCCAACCTCGATTACATGGGAGCAAGAGCCTGAGACATTAAGTGTTTATTTAAAGCAACGAACGAGATGGTTACAGGGAAATCTTTATATTGTTGAAAAAACACTGATGGAACCTGGTTATTTTAAAGGGAAGTTACTTGTCCACTCCATTCATCAGCTACTCGTTTATGTTATTTTTTGGTTCTTTCTTGTTCTTTCTTACGTATGGTTTGCGCTTGGTATTTTAAATGTGTTTTATATTGAATATACGTACCCGTTACTTTTCATCTGGTACCTTGCCTATGTTGTGTATACGATCCAATTATTTGCAGCTCAGGCAGCTCAACGAACCTTTACCCCTATTAATATCTTTGTCAGTGTCATTATGTATTTCACCTATGCACAGCTATTTTCTTATCTGTTTGTCCGAAGTTTAATCCTCTATATTAAAGCAAAAAAGAATCGTCAAATGATTGGATGGGAAAAAACAACCCGTTTCAAGTCAAAATAAAATGCGTTCTATAGATATCGATTATCTACAGAACGCATTTTTACAAAAAATCTATTGTGATAATAACTTTTACAATCTTTAAATAAGGGTATTAGAACAATAAGGAAAGAAATGAGTAAGAAGAAGATTAATTTCATTAACCAAT
>JARIDM010000223.1 GCA_029263945.1 Sporosarcina sp. | reverse complement strand
CTGTTAAAGAAGCTGCAATCTTTTCCTCCGTTCCTTGTTCAACAGCAATGAACAAGGAAGGACCTGCTCCACTAATCGTCATACCATACACGCCTAGTTCGTGGCAGGCATTGCGTATCTCATCAAAATTTGGCAATAAGCTTTTACGAAACGGTTCATGAAAACCGTCTTTTTCCATCATACATCCAACAGCTTTCCAGTTATCTTGCACAATCGCTGCTGAGAGAACGGAACCAGCTGCACTACTGCGGACTGCTTCTTTATGTGTTAATTGCTTTGGAAGTAATCCTCTAGATGCTTCCGTTGCCAATACTTTTGGAGGAATCAGCGCAACAATGCCAACTTTTGAATCTTTCACATGAATATATTCAATATCTTCTCCGTCATAATAGGTGATCACAACCCCACCCAATAATGCTGCTGCGACATTATCTGCATGCCCCTCTAATTGACTTCCTAGTAGAAGCATTTCTCGTTCAGTTAGGCTTAATTCAAGGATGTGATTTGCAATGACAATACCAGCTGCAATCGCTGAGGCACTACTTCCGAAACCCTTTCCCAGAGGAATTTCAGATTCCACCACAAGTTTTAAGGGTGCCATTTTTTTCTCATATCGCTCTGCTATCCCTTGAATAGTAGTGACAATTAAATTGTCCTCACCCCCTGCTAAGTCGGTAAAGTCGTTTCCTTTATAAAGCACTTCCCAAATAGCACTTGAACTCACTTGAATCCGCATCGATAGACTAAGGGCCATGCCAATACTGTCAAACCCTGGACCAAGATTTGCAGTGGAGGCAGGTACAGTTACTGAAAATCCTGGTATGTTCATCACTTTACGCCTGCCTTCAACTCAGCCAATAGGTGGTCGAATTCCTCACGTGAAAGAAGTGCTTTTCCTTTATTTACATCAATTGCTGTATCAGGATCTTTTAATCCATTTCCAGTCAACACAGCCACAACGGTTGAACCTTTCTTCAGGAGGCCGGCTTCTACTTGTTTTTTCACACCTGCGATAGAAGCACATGAACCTGGTTCCGCAAATACGCCTTCAGAAGAGGCGATTAATTGATAGGCTTCTAAAATTTCTTCATCTGTAACGGCTAAAATATTACCCGCGGATTCTTTTAGTGCATTTTTTGCTAAGTCCCAACTGGCAGGATTTCCGATACGGATTGCTGTTGCAACAGTTTCAGGGTTTTCAAATACACGATCGTAAACAATCGGCGCTGCTCCGTCTGCTTGTACACCTAACAATTCAGGCAACTTTGTCCCTTTTTTGTCAGCATATTCTTTAAAGCCTTTCCAAGCAGCAGAAATATTGCCCGCATTTCCGACGGGTAGCGCAAATACATCAGGTACTTCGCCTAATTGCTCAACGGTCTCAAATGCAATCGTTTTTTGCCCTTCAAGTCGGTAAGGATTTACAGAGTTAACGAGTGCCACTTCCCCTTCACCAGCTTCGCGTACCATTCTAAGGGCCTCATCAAAATTCCCCTCAATTTCAACAATCTCAGCACCATACATTTTTGCTTGCGCAAGCTTTCCAAGCGCAATACGTCCTTCTGGAATAACAACTATCGTTCGCATCCCTGCACGTGCACCGTAAGCTGCCGCTGATGCAGAGGTGTTCCCTGTGGATGCACAAATTAATGTCGTCTTTCCTTCTTCTTTCGCTTTTGCCACTGCCATCACCATACCGCGGTCTTTAAAAGAACCTGTTGGATTAGCACCTTCTACCTTTACATATAATTCAATGCCCCAGTCAGCTGATAAACGTTCAAGGTGAATTAAAGGAGTATTTCCTTCATGTAGTGTTAATTTAGGTGTTTCTTCTGTAACTGGTAACCACTCTTTATACTGTTGAATTAATCCATTCCATCTCATTATGACTCGTCTCCTTCAACTCTGTAATGACTTAATACATTCAATACTTCAGGTGTATCTTTTAAAGTTGCCAGCACATCTAAGTGCTGTTGGCGTGATATTTTATGGGTAATAAAGACAAGTTCTGCACCTTCATCATTTGTATCAGGATGCTGAATAACACTTGCTAAGCTCGCCCCATGATCACTATAAATCCCTGTGAGTTTTGTGAGAACCCCTACCTCGTCTTGAACGACGATTCGGTGGAAATAACGTGCGAACATTTCACAGTTTGTCTTAATTTTCCGTTCGTATTGCGGGGCATGATGACGCTTGCCGTTAACCCCTAGCAGTATGTTTCGACACGCAGCAACAACATCGGCTGTTACGGAAGTTGCTGTTGGCAACGAACCTGCACCTGGTCCGTAAAACATTGTCTCTCCAACCGTGTCACCATATATATAAACTGCGTTATATTCGTTGTTCACAGAAGCAAGTGGATGTGAGTTTTGAAAAAAGACTGGCTCTACCGCAACTTCAATCCCATCCTCATTTTTTGCTGCAGATCCAACCATTTTCATTGTATAACCAAAGCGTGCGGCTAACTCTAAATCACCTGGTTGAATCTCTTTAAGCCCTCTAACAAAGACATCTTCCAATTTAATTTCTGTAGAAAATGCGAGCGAAGCTAAAATCACCATTTTTCGTTGTGCATCGATGCCGTCTACATCGGCACTCGGATCTGCCTCTGCAAATCCAAGTGCTGTTGCCTCTGCAAGTGCATCTTCATAAGACATGTTTTCATGCTTCATTTTCGTTAAAATAAAGTTCGTTGTCCCATTTATAATTCCCGTTAGTGCAGTGATTCGGTCTGCCGCCAACCCTTCCTCCATCGTCCGAATCAAGGGAATTCCTCCACCAACACTTGCTTCGTAGAAGAGGTCACATTTTTTCTCATCTGCAAGTCTTAGCAATTCCTGACCGTATTCTGCCATCACATCTTTATTTGCAGTCACGACAGCTTTCCCCGCATATAGAGCTTGTTGAATTGCTTCTTTACCTTCTGTTGTTCCGCCCATTACTTCAATAATAATGTCAATAGATGGATCGCTGAGCACTTCGTCCAAACGATTCGTGAAGACATCCTTAGCGAGAACGGTTTCTCGTTCTTTTTCTATATTTTTAACCAATACTTTTTTAATAGAAACTTCTACACCCAATTTATATTGCAAGTCCTGTTGGTGGCTATGAATAATCTTTGCTACCCCACTGCCTACAGTACCGAATCCTAATAAACCGATATTAATCTCTTTTTTCATTGACGCCACTCCTAACTTTATGTACACTAGGTAAAAACAATTGACCTGTGCATAAGGACATTATAGTGATGTCTTGAGAAAATTACAACCCTCTGGTTAACATTTATTTTTAATAGTCTATAAATTACCAATAAAAAGATAGGATTGGTGAAAATGAAAGTTTGTAAATTTGGCGGCACATCCGTAGCTTCAGCAGAACAAATAAAAAGAGTAGTAGCCATCATTAAAAGTGACCCTACACGGAAAATCATTGTCGTTTCTGCCCCAGGCAAACGTTTTCCAGAAGATGAAAAAGTAACCGATTTACTAATTAAGTTAGCCAGTGCTGCCGAAACGAATCATGACATTGAAGAAGAACTTGAGGCAGTAATTGCACGTTATCGACTGATCGCCCAAGGGCTCAATCTAGGTGAATCGATTATTTCGATCATTGAAACTGATCTGAGGAACCGTATTGCTTCAAATCGAGAAGATAAAACCTTATTTACTGATTGCATAAAAGCTGCTGGGGAGGATAATAACGCAAAACTTATCGCCGCATACTTGCAACACATTGGCATAGAAGCACGCTACGCTTGTCCTAAAGAGTCAGGATTACTTGTAAATAGCCGCCCTGAACGTGTACGTGCATTAGATGAAGGCTATGATCGACTTGAAAAGTTAAAAGATGAACCTGGCCTAATCGTATTCCCTGGTTTCTTTGGCTTCACAAAAGACGGCACACTGAGAACTTTTAACCGGGGTGGCTCGGATATTACAGGCTCAATTGTAGCTGCAGCCATTCGTGCTGAACTCTACGAAAACTTTACGGATGTAGATTCTGTATTTACCGCAAATCCGACAATTGTTGACCAACCTGTCGCAATTAAAACAATGACTTACCGTGAAATGCGTGAACTGGCCTATGCCGGCTTCTCCGTATTTCATGATGAAGCGCTTATGCCCGCATTTCTAAGATCTGTTCCCGTATGTATTAAAAATACAAATAATCCTGACGCACTAGGAACGATGATTGTAAAAGAACGCGATCATTCATTTCAACCTGTAATCGGTATTGCGGCAGACAGTGGCTTCTCTACTTTATTTGTTTATAAATACTTAATGAACCAAGAAATTGGATTTGGTCGTCGACTTTTACAAATATTAGAAGATGAAGGCATACCGTTTGAACATACGCCTTCTGGAATCGATAATTTATCTGTTATTATTCGGAGCAAGCATTTAAACGAAGAGAATAGTGAACGCATGGTGCGGCGAATAAAAGAAGAATTAGAAGCAGATGATGTTAAATTACGCAATACGAATTACTCAATGGTTGTCCTTGTAGGTGAAGGTATGCGTCATACAACAGGTCTTGCTGCACGTGCTGCTACGGCCATATCACGTACAGGTGCTAACATTGAAATGATTAACCAAGGTTCTTCCGAAGTGAGTCTCGTCTTCGGTGTTGACAAAAAGGATGAAAACAAAATTTTAAGGGAACTCTACACAGAGTTTTTTCAAGAATCTCCTTTATACACATAACAAACCTACCAAATAGCCCGAACAAAAAACACGTCTTCTATCAGCTAAAATAGAAGGCGTGTTTTATAATTGTTAATCCGATTCGAGATTCTCTTTGACATATAGGCGCGTCTTTATGAATTGCTAGAGAGGCATTTTTTAAAAAAATTATATGTTATTCATTTCCCATGCGACGTATTCACGAAGACGTAATTCTCTCTGTAAAATGACGTGTTAATCGTTCATGTGCATTTGCAACACGCTCATCTGTTGGTGGTTCTACGCCTTCCAGTGGATACTTCAAGTTCAGTGCTTCCCATTTATACACGCCCAACTTATGGTAAGGCAGTACTTCAACTCGCTCTACATTGTTTAATGTCCCGATAAATTCTCCTAATTGGTCTAGGTATTCGTCGATATCTGTAATCCCTGGGATTAGGACATGACGAATCCAAACTGGAATGTTTTTATCAGACAAATGTTGTGCAAATTTAAGGATATGGTCATTGTATTTACCTGTTAATCTTTTGTGCTTATCACGATTAATGTGTTTTAAATCCACTAACACAAGATCAGTATACTTTAGCAATTCATCGAATTGCGCCTGATACTCCGCATTCTGAGCGTAATTTCCTCCTGATGAATCGATTGCCGTATGAATTCCTTTTGCTCTACATGCCTTAAATAACTCCGTTAAGAAAGGTATTTGAAGCAAAGGTTCACCACCACTTGCGGTAACTCCTCCGCCTGAGGCATCCATAAATGGACGGTAACTTTCAATATCCTTCATAATATCCTCTACATTCATAACGTTTCCTGCACCAATTTCCCATGTATCCGGGTTATGACAAAATTGGCAACGAAGCAGACAACCTTGTGTAAAGAGCACATATCGAATTCCTGGTCCGTCTACTGTCCCACATGTTTCAATAGAGTGGATATTTCCTTGTTGCATAGTAGCTCCTCCTAACTTTATTCATATAAAAGACGAATATCATGCTAATGTAGTCTTTCTATAGCAACTGCGCCTGTGCTAGTTTCTCATAATCGAATCTTTTATAAACTTTCGTGGAAAGTACGGTTAATGACATCGATTTGTTGTTCACGTGTTAACTTAACAAAGTTTACAGCATAACCAGAGACACGAATTGTTAATTGTGGATATTCTTCTGGATGCTCAATTGCGTCTAACAACGTCTCCCGATTGAATACGTTAATATTCAAGTGGTGGCCATCTTTAGTCGCATAGCCGTCGAGAATTGCGGCCAAGTTTGCTTGTTGACTTGCTTCGTCTTTTCCTAATGCTTTCGGTACCATAGAGAATGTGTTAGAAATACCATCTAACGCATATTCGTATGGGAGCTTAGCAACAGATGCGAGTGAAGCAAGTGCACCTTTCTTATCTCTTCCGTGCATTGGGTTTGCGCCTGGTGCAAATGGTTCCCCTGCACGACGTCCGTCAGGTGTATTCCCTGTTTTCTTACCATAAACTACGTTTGAAGTGATTGTTAAAATTGACGTTGTTGTAACAGAGTTACGGTAAGTCGCAAATTTGCGAAGCTTCGTCATAAATGTTTTAACTAAATCGACAGCCAGTTGGTCTACGCGATCATCATTGTTGCCGTACTTAGGAAACTCTCCAGTTGTTTCGAAGTCAACAGCTAGCCCGTCTTCATCACGGATGACTTTAACTTCAGCGTATTTAATTGCACTTAATGAGTCGGCCACAACACTTAATCCTGCAATACCAGTTGCCATTGTACGAAGTACTTCAGTGTCGTGAAGCGCCATTTCAACTCGTTCATAAGAATACTTGTCATGCATAAAGTGGATAATATTTAATGTATTAATGTACAATTCAGCGAGCCAATCCATCATCAAATCAAAACGACCCATAACTTCTTCGTATTCTAAAATATCAGAAGTGATTGGTGCAAATTTCGGACTCACTTGTACTTTAATCTTTTCATCGATTCCGCCATTAATTGCATAAAGTAACGTTTTTGCTAAGTTGGCACGCGCGCCAAAAAATTGCATTTGCTTCCCAATTCTCATTGCGGATACACAACAAGCAATGCCGTAATCATCGCCGTACTCTAAGCGCATGACATCATCATTTTCATACTGAATTGCACTTGTTTCAATTGACATTTTTGCACAGAAGTTTTTGAAACCTTGTGGAAGCTTGACTGACCAAAGAACTGTTAAGTTTGGCTCAGGTGCTGGGCCTAAGTTTGACAGTG
>JARIDM010000175.1 GCA_029263945.1 Sporosarcina sp. | reverse complement strand
GTATGTCACGAAAGACGTAGACGACGGTGGCATTCGTCACGGCTTAGAAATGGTTGGTTTACTATAAATTTATAGGAAAGCAAAAAACAACTCGTCCGCTAACGTGTCGAGTTGTTTTTTACATTTATTTATATTTTACTGTCATGCATTACCTAACTTAGTTGGGCAAAATCTCAGGACTTTTTGTTGGCTCCTGAACTGGGCCGTTGTTTTCGACCTCTGATTCAATTGATTTGCCCAAAACGTATTGCTCAGTTTCTTCTTGCGATAAACGATTGTACCGTTTACGAATGATTATATAGAAGCCAATCCCGACAACTGCCCATCCAAAAAGAAGGATGTAAGAAGGTAGGGAAAGTGCTGCTGGTGAAAACGGGATTAACAAAAGACCTAAGAATGCTAAACTAGCAATCATCCCAATCAGTGCTAAGAGTTTTTTAAAGGGTGCAATTTCTCGTCCTGCTTCTTCACTGCGCCATGCAAGAACTTTATAGGCTGCAAAACACGTAAAGAAGTAAGCAACTGAAACGCCTGTGGAAGACATATCAACAATCCAAGTTAACGCTTGTCTACCAAACCATGGGGTTGGCAACGTGATCAGCGTGACAAACCAAATTCCCCAAATCGGCACTTGATTCTTTTTAGTAATGGTTCGGAACATATCTGGTAATGCACGTGCTCTTGCCATTGAAAATAGCAAACGACTTGCAGACATATAAAACCCGTTCAATCCAGTAAATATGCCCATAATGATGGCTACGGCCATGACGATTAAGCCACCCGTTCCAAGAATAGAACCTACAACATCACCTGTTACCCATAAGCCTTCATTAACAGCAGAAGGGTCTGCATAGGTCCAAGAGGTTAAGCCAATCATCACTGCGTAGATTAAAAAGGACGTCAGCAAGGATAGGACAATTAAAGTCGTTGCTTTTCTTGGTGAAAAGTCAAATTCCTCTGCGGCCTGTGGAACGTTATCAAAACCAACGTATGCCCAGGGTGCAATGGCAAGTATGACTAAAATAGAAACCAAAATCGATTGATCACTTTTAAATAAGGGTTTCATGTTTTCCAAAGGTTGGTCAGCAATGCCGAAGGTTAATAACCCTAAGATCACAACACCGGATACAAGTAGAATGCTGAAGTAAAACTGCATTCTTCCTGAAACACTTGAACCTGTTGAATTAATAAATGCAAATAAAATTATGATAAGCGATGAAATGATGACCTCAGGTAAAAAAATATCCCAACCTGCAACGGAATATAAGTAAAATTGTTTCATGAAACCTGGAAATAAAAACTTGAGTAATAGAGAGAAAGCAGATGCGTTTAATGCAACAATTGATATGTAACCGAGCGATAGAAACCATCCGCATATGTATGCCCATACTTTCCCTGCTGCAATAAATGCATAGGTAAAGCCGCCACCTGATACTGGGAACTTCTTAATCATCACACCGTAACTAGAAGCAATAATCATCATAATGAGTGCACCGATTAATAAGCCGATCATAGCACCGATTGGACCTGACTCGCCAATCCAATCTCCTGGTAAAATAAAAGCACCCCAACCAACCGATGAACCAAGTGCGATGGCAAACACCCACGATGGTTTTAAGGTTTTTGTTAACTTTCTTCTTGTTTCACTTGAATCTTGACTACTCATTAAGAAATGTCCTCCTAAAAGTTTATAAGAGTATATTCCCTAATAAGTTTAAATGAAACAAAAATTTTTAAATCGTAATAGGAGGAGATTCGGACGAATAAAAAACCAAGTCATTTGGATGACTTGGTTGAGTCGATTGATAGGTAGTGCGGCACTACTAGGAGAATCCCCAGTCGGATTGACGTTGTATTATTTTCCACTCTCCGTCGAAAGTGCCCCCACGTTGGGCCAGAGAAGTGCCGCCTCTCTGTTACTTCTTAGTATAGTCTAACGTTAACTTTTTTATGCATGCTAAATTTCTTTTCTCATTCTAGAACTTGCGATGTTCAGTTCTTCGCGATATTTACTAATGGTGCGTCTAGAAATGACAATGTTGTGTTCACTTTTAAATAAATGTGCAATCTGCTGATCAGAGAGAGGCTTTTGTTTGTTTTCATTAGCGACCAAGTCTTGTAAAAGCGCTTTCAATTTGGCTTGTGAGATGTCTTCTCTTTCTTCACTACCGAGCTTTGTTGTGAAGAAGATGCGTAATTCTACACAACCTTTGGGTGTTTGTACGACTTTATTCATCGTTGCGCGACTGACAGTGGATTCATGCATCTCAATTTCTGCTGCAACATCCTTGAGTGTAAGTGGCAGTAAGCCAGTCATTCCATCAATAAAAAACTGTGCTTGTTTACGTACAATCACATGCATAATTTTAGTGATTGTTTGTCGTCTTTGTTCAATACTGTTCAATAACCATTTATAATGTGTGTGTTTGGATTGAATATACGTCGTTGCTTCATTGTTCACTGTAGCGTTATTGATATAATCACTGCGAAAATGAATGATCGGTAAATAGCGGTCGTTTAAGTGGAATGTGAGTTCACCTTCCTTAGCATCTACAATAATATCAGGATATAAGTATTGAGCAGACACCTCATTGAGTGCTGCACAAGGTCTGGGATTAAGAGTTTGTATAAAGTTAAATCCTTCTTTTACTTCGCTCAATGGTAGATTCATCAGGGAAGCAATGTCAGCCCATTTTCGATAGGCTAGTAAGTCTAGGTGTTCGTCAATGAGTGTTTTTGCAATGTGTTGTTCTGGGTGGGCGTATGTGATTTGTAGTGCAAGACATTCCTGTAAATCTCTTGCACCTATGCCAATCGTTCCGAGTTTTTGTAACAAGTGTATGCCTTTTGTTAGCATCTCTTCATTATAAATTCTGTCATTTTCTGATAAAGAGAAGTAACCGTGATCGTCTAAATGTGAGAGGATATGACGGACGAGAAGTTTTTCATCATGATTTTCGAATAGTAGGTCCGCTTCTTGTATTAGTTTTTCGCGCATGCCAGGCCCATCCTGTTGGAGAAAATCTAAGGAGGAAGTTTTGCCGCTGCTTGCACTTTGGCTGGCTACTCTTACCTCGTAGGGATGCTCATTTGTTTGTTCTTCTAATTCAATGAGTGGATTATCCAATTCCTGTTCTTGTAGGTATTCGAATAATTCATAGGTTGAAAGTTGTAAGAGTCCGATGGCTTGTCGTAGCTCAGGGGTCATGGTTAATGTAAGCGTTTGTTTTTGCTTGAGAACGAAATCCAAGTCAACTCTCCTCCTATACCTATATGTCCGATTGTATGATTTAACCTAATTATACCATAAGAAAAAGACGCTCAGCGGTTTAGAAAGAGACAGATGAATGAATTAAAAAAAGCCTATCAAGAATATGATAGGCTTTCATTTAACTTATGCACTTGTCGAAGCTTTCCAAGCTGGCAAAAGGTTTGTAGACTTAAGTCTATTTCTAACGGTAACCCCTGCCCAGGCTGCGAGAAATGCTTTAAGCAGGCCAACGATTAAGAAAGGTGCAAATCCAGACGCAATTGCTGCGGTCCAAGTAAGACTTGCAACGAACTTCAACCAAACTGTTCCAAAGATTAAAGCGACGAACATACCGAGTACATTTGCGATCACCGCATTGGCGATTGTGAATGTTGTTTTTTCTAAATAGAAACCGATGAGAAATGCAGTTGGGATGAAACCGATTAAGAAGCCTCCAGTAGGGCCAAATAGAATGCCGAGTCCGCCAGAAAGTTGTGCAAAAACGGGTAGTCCAATGGCACCCATGCACAAGTATATGAGTACGGATAACGTACCGTATTTAGCACCCAATATCGTGGCGGCTAAACCGATTGCCAATGTTTGTCCTGTAATTGGAACGAGTGGTAAAGGCACGGTTAATTGAGCTAAAACACCAATAATTGCCGCGAAAAGTGCTGAAATAATCATCATTCTAAGTCTTGTACTTGATGCTGTCATGAAAACAACCTCCATCCATATAGTTAACTTATTTATAAAACTTGTTTACTCATTAATTATATAGGATAGAAAAATGATTAGTCAACTCATTATTTTATTTGGTTAACATTTTTCTGTGCATCTATGTTTTTCGCAGTTCATCTCGTTGTTAAGACGATTGTTTAATTTCATGTTGAAGCGAACGGCTACGAATTTCTGCTTCTAATAGACGGATAAAGTCAATGTGCAATTTAAAAGTGATTGCTTGAAAATAAGATTCAATTAGCAATTCATTGGACATATTTTTCATTAGAAAACATTCCTTTCAAAATTTGTAATGATGAATCATATTGTTCAATCACTTGTCATATATGCAACAATAATTTCGTTATGTATTTAATCTATCAAATAAAAACTTGTAGAACAACCGTTCCTTTGTCCACAGGTGAAGTGGATAACCTGTGCTTAACATGTTTATAACGTGTTAGAAGTGAACGTTGTCAGGCGGTATAATGTGCGTAAAGTTATCCACGGAAATCAAGTATGACGAATCTTGTCGAAACATTTTCCTGAAAACTTGTTTTAAATGAAGTAATAAACCGCTCGTGCAGGGGGGCGATGTGTAAAATAAAAAAAGTCTCCCATAAATGGAAGACTTTCAAAAGATGTTT
>JARIDM010000159.1 GCA_029263945.1 Sporosarcina sp. | reverse complement strand
TGCCTACGTCATTAAATTGACTCGCAATTGTCCCGAAAACGGGCATGGTGTCCAGTGCATCGTCCCATAGCAAACGACTGCGTTGGTATTGTTTTCGCACTTGATTTAACGCATCTTCAGAGCCTTTACGTTCAAATTTATTGATGGCAATTAAATCTGCGTAATCAATCATATCGATTTTTTCAAGTTGCGAAGGCGCACCAAATTCACTCGTCATCACATACATCGAGGCATCCGCAATGTCCGCGATGTCCGCATCCCCTTGCCCAATTCCACTCGTTTCAATAATGATTAAATCAAAGCCTGCAACTTTAACAACGTCCAAAACATCGTGCATGGCACCTGATAATTCTGAACGAGATCCCCTTGTTGCTAAACTACGCATAAAAACACGCTCGTTAAAGATGGCGTTCATGCGAATACGATCGCCAAGAAGCGCCCCACCCGTTTTTTGCTTTGTCGGGTCAATCGAAAGGATTGCGATTTTTTTATCTGGAAGTTCATGTAGAAATCGTCGAATCAGTTCATCTGTTAAAGAACTTTTTCCCGCGCCACCTGTTCCTGTAATTCCAAATACAGGGGTGTTCTTTGATTGTGTTCGTGCTTTTTCAATAAATGCTTTCGCCTGGTTGTCATCTTGGTTATACATTTCTTCCGCATACGTAATGAGTTTTGCGACCACTTCTGGTTGCGTAGGATTCAACTGGTCAAGCTCCTGAACTGTACAATTTGTTGCCGTTTCAAAATCACATTCCTCTATAATTTGATTAATCATCCCTTGCAACCCTAATTTGCGACCATCTTCAGGAGAGAAAATCCATGCGATGCCGTATTCATGTAGTTCTTTAATTTCCTTTGGAATAATGACGCCTCCACCACCTGCGTAAATACGAATATGTGGTGCCCCTCGTTCTTGAAGGAGGTCGTACATATACTTGAAGTATTCGACATGCCCCCCTTGATAAGAAGACATGGCAATTGCTTGCACATTTTCTTGTATGGCTGCATTGACCACTTCCTCAACGGAACGGTTATGTCCAAGATGAATCACTTCCGCTCCACTTGCTTGTAAGATACGACGCATAATATTAATCGATGCATCATGTCCATCAAATAAACTTGACGCCGTCACCATTCTAATATGATTTTTCGGTTTGTAAATTTCGACTGTCGCCATTTTATATAAGCACCCCTTTGCTTATCAGACGCATTCACGCCCCAACGTAATTGCGTCTAAATTTTACGTGTGTTCGAAAACTTCTTTTAAAATTCGTGACATCCGTCAGCAAGAAGAGACGTTTGCTGAATTTAGGTAAAGCTTCCGACCAATCCCTTAAATAATTGTTTCGTTTGCATGTCGATATAATCCCCAATTGTATAGTGTTTCGTTAATGCCCATCTGCGAAAAGCCCACATTTGTCCTTGCACAACAATATGATGTGCGGCTAATTTTATTTCCCCTTGGTCAATGTTGAGTTCCCCAGCACTCATACATGACTGAAGCATGCCTTCAAATAACGCAACCATTTCCAACTCTTTTTTCAACACATACTGCAGAGCATCTTTTGGCAGTGACTTCGATTCTTGGTACATGACCACGAATTCATCTGCCATATCGTCGATGAGTAAATAGTATTGTTCAATTGCCGACCGCAAGCCTTCGATACTTTCATCCGCTGATAACAGCGAGGACAAACGATAATTGACCTCATTGTAAATGCCATCACAAACGAGAAATAAAATGTCTTCTTTCGTTCGGATATATTCATAAAGCGTACCGATGCTAAATCCAGCTTCTTTCGCAATTTCACGTGTTGTCGTGCGGTGAAATCCTTTTTCTTTAAATAACTTTACCGCACCACGCACCATTTGTTCACGTCTGACTTCAATTAATTGCTCATCTTTGACAGATGACTGTACTTTACGCTTTGTATTCATAAAACACCCCAATCACTTCGTCAGCATACGAGAGATGACCATACGTTGAATTTCTTGTGTTCCTTCGTAAATTTGTGTAATTTTTGCATCACGCATATAACGTTCAACTGGATAGTCTTTTGTATAGCCGTAGCCACCAAATACTTGGACGGCTTCTGTTGTCACTTTCATTGCCGTATCTCCTGCCATCAGTTTTGCCATCGCAGATTCTTTTCCGTACGGGAGGTTATTCGACTCCAACCAAGCTGCTTGATAGGTGAGCAAACGTGATGCTTCGATTGAAGTCGCCATGTCCGCTAATTTAAAGCCGATGCCTTGGTTTACAGCAATTGGTTTTCCGAACTGTTCGCGCTCTTTTGCGTATTCAACAGATGCATCGAGTGCACCTTGTGCAATGCCCACGGCTTGTGCAGCAATTCCATTTCGACCACCATCTAGTGTTTTCATCGCAATCACAAAACCATCGCCGACATTGCCTAATAGATTTTCTTTTGGTACACGGCAGTTGTCAAAGATGATTTCAGTCGTTGGAGATGAACGAATGCCTAGTTTCCGTTCTTTTTTCCCGACCGAGAATCCTGGGAAGTCTTTTTCAATTATAAAGGCACTCGTTTCAGGTCGTTTTCCAGATGCGTCTGTAACCGCGAAGACGACATAAACATCTGCTATGCCCCCATTTGTAATAAATATCTTCGAGCCGTTTAGCACAAAGTCATCGCCGTCTAGCTTCGCTGTTGTTCGCATTGAACCTGCATCAGATCCAGCTGCTGGCTCAGTGAGTCCGTATGCCCCTATTTTTGTCCCTTCCGCCATTGGACGTAAGTACTTTTGTTTTTGTTCTTCTGTTCCGTATTTAAAGACAGGCCATCCAGCAAGTGATGTATGTGCAGATAATGTGACGCCGATAGAAGCACAGACACGTGACAGCTCTTCTACTGCAATGACATACGCTAAATAGTCACTGCCAATGCCGCCGTATTCTTCAGGCCAAGGAATGCCCGTTAAGCCCAGTGCAGCCATCTTTTCAA
>JARIDM010000089.1 GCA_029263945.1 Sporosarcina sp. | reverse complement strand
GTAAAGTGATAGAAAAGAAACGTGGAGGTTTTTTAAATGAAGTTTACAGTAGGAAAAAAGTTATGGGCTGGTTTTATATCGGTACTTATTTTATTAATCATCGTTGGTTTTTCAGCATTGGTTTCGATTAATAAAATGGATAAAGAATATGGCTCGATGTTAGATATAGAAGTCTCGAAGCAGGTCTTGTTAGAAAAACTAGCAGCTCGACAAGCTTTTATATCGAATGATGTACAAAGTTATTTATCATTCAAGGTTCAATCAGCGTTAGAGGATAGAAAAGAAAACACAGAAATTTTTGATCGTCAATTTGGCATATTAGAAACACTAGTCAAGGATGATCAAGAAAGAGAATTGGTCACTGCATTAAAAGAGGCGCGTGAAAATTATAGTACGTTAATGGACGAGGGAATCTCTCTTTATGGGCAGGGGGATGAAGAAGAAGCAAGGCAGATTTTATCGGGTTCTGTAGAATTACAAAATTCGGTTGAACTAAGTATTGAAAAGCTTATTGAGTTTCAAACAGAACAAACGAACGAAATCCGTGCGGAAATTGCAGATGACCGCAGGAATACTTTGTGGTCAACCATTATCTTGATTGTCGTCGCAGGGGTTGCGAGTGTGGTCATTGCTTATTTAATCGCTAAGAGTATTGCACGACCAGTTAACCGAATGACAGACGCGTTGAAGGATATTTCGGAAGGGAATTTACTCGTCGAACCTGTTCATATTCGAAACAAAGATGAAATTGGAGATATGGCCATAGCCTTTAATAAAATGGCTACAGATTTACACGGCATTATTCGTAATGCACAAGGCTCTGCGGTTGAACTTGCGGCTCAAGCAGAACAATTATCTGCAAGTTCTGAAGAGAGTTTAGCGGCAGCTGAGATGGTTGCGGAAACTACAGAAAAGAATCTTGAAGGAAGCGAAGCTGCATTTGCACACATTAGCGAAGCAACGGTTGGCATGGAAGAAGTAATGACTGACATTGGTCAAATTACAAATGACAATCAAGCGATGCTCCATTCGACAGAAGATGTTACACGACTCGTTGGAGAAGGTGCATCATTAATGGATAATGTGACGGGTCAAATGACTGACTTAAGTTCAGCAATTGCTGAGTCAGCTGAAATTATGAACGGCATGGCGAAGTATTCAGAAGAAATTAGAAAAGTAACGACGCTGATTACGGATATTTCGGAACAGACAAATTTACTTGCATTGAATGCAGCAATTGAAGCGGCACGCGCAGGTGAACATGGTGCAGGCTTTGCAGTAGTTGCAGAAGAAGTGCGACACCTTGCTGAACAATCTAAGCATTCAGCGGAAGAGATTGGCAAAATGATCGATACAATGATTGGGAATGTTGCGCTGGCCGTTTCTAGTACAGAAGATGGCAATAGACGTGTTGAAGAAGGACTTGTTGTTACTGTTCAAACAAGCGATGTATTTACGCAAATCGAAAGCGCAGCGAGTGATGTAGGTGGTAAAGTCGCAACCGTTTCTTTCTCAATTCAACAAATGAGTCAAAAGATGAATGAAGTCTCACAGGGAGCGACAAAAGTTCAAGCACTTTCAGTCGAGTCCTCCGAGGCGGCGCAAACGACAAGTGCTGCAACAGAAGAACAGTTAGCGGCCAACGAAGAAATCTCTTCAAGTGCGCAAATGCTTGCTGAGCTTTCAGAAAAACTGCAAAGTGATATGGCTAGATTCAAAGTTTAATACTGTAAATTAATAAAAAAGACAAGTAGGCAAATTTGCCTACTTGTCTTTTTTGAAGTGAAGTAACAATTTAAAGTTGCCTAATAAGTGTTTGTTTCATGCTTTCATAGGAAGCATTCCAGAACGCGGCGTTACCACGGAATTCTTTTGCTGTAAATTCAACAAGTTCAGTGAACTTTTCTTTGAAATCTGGCGCATCTTTTTCTGGTAGGTCTTCTTTCAGCTGATCTACAAATTGTTTTGTATAAGGGGAAATCGGTCCCCACTTTGCCACTTCTTTTCCGTTTTCATCAATGAATATAAAAATAGGTATGGTACGGGATTTTCCGTTTGTTAAGTATCGATCCATTAATGGTAGGTTTTCATCTCGGTGCAAAAAGCGGACAGGCATATTTACTTTTTCCGCAAAGCGCAATAAAACGGGGATGTTTAACAAGCAATGTCCACACCAAGGCTCAGCTAATACAATTACACGCAGATTCCTTTCTTTTGTTTTCTTGAAAAAAAGTTCATCTTGGGGCACTACAACTGAATCATAAATATGTTCGAATGCTTCTTTATGTTTTTCGAAAGTCTCTATAAATAAAGCGGGAGATTTTCCTTTTCCGAACCATGTATTTAGTGACATTTAACATCCACTCCTATTTGTCTAATATGTAAAGTGTACGAAATCAAGTGACTCCCGTAAACTTAAATGCATCTTTCATATGCGTCAATTTTCTAATGACCTTTTTTGCGACAACGACGCTACATATTTTTCGGGAACGATTCAACCCGAATATTCTGGTAGTGAAGCAATAAATCCGAATATGAAATTGACCGATACGCATAGAATAAGCCTATTTGAACAAACTAGGAAACGTGAAGTGTAAAGGTCATGATGTAAACAAGTAGAAATGAACAATTGCGAATAGAATAGTTTTAAATTTTAAATATATAAATTTTGAAGAGTTAGTCAATTCGGGTTGTTATTGTAAGCTTATTTGTAGTATACTACTTGTTAAAATCATTAGCTTATTTGAAGTGAGCTAATCTTTTAACACCATGCTAAAAAGGAATTTCAAATGCAGCCAAAGGGGAAATGAACATCATGACGACGCAAACAATTTCAGTTGAATTATGTGATACTAAAAAAACGAAACCACTATCTGAGTCGCTGCAATTTGGAAAGGTCTTTACTGACCATATGTTTATTGCAGATTATTCAGAGGGACAAGGATGGACGGACCATAGAATTGTACCGTATGCACCGCTAACAGTCGATCCGGCGGCGATTGTTTTTCATTACGGACAAACGGTTTTTGAGGGATTGAAGGCTTATTTATCCCCAGAAGGAAAGATTCGTCTATTTCGTCCAGAAGAAAATATGCGCCGAATGAATCAGTCCACCGCTCGTCTTTGTATGCCTCAAATTAATGAGGAGTTGGCGATAGAAGCATTGGAACAATTGCTTATTGTAGACAAGGATTGGATACCTCAAGCCGAAGGTACTTCTCTTTATATTCGACCATTTATGATTGCGACAGAACCCTACTTAGGCGTTGCGCCGTCTTCAAAATATCGGTTTATGATTATCCTTTCACCTGTAGGCTCTTATTATAAAGAAGGCATTCATCCAGTGAAAATTCTTGTTGAAAACGAGTTTGTCCGTGCGGTTTCTGGCGGAACAGGGACAGCAAAGACGGCAGGAAACTACGCAGCGGCTCTAAAGGCCCAACAAGTCGCAGATCAAAAAGGTTATTCACAAGTACTCTGGTTAGACGGCGTCGAGCGAAAGTACATAGAAGAAGTAGGGAGTATGAACATTTTCTTTAAAGTTAATGGCGAAGTCATCACCCCTTCTTTAAATGGCAGTATTTTAGAAGGCATTACGAGAAAGTCAATTATTCAAATGCTGAATTATTGGGGTGTTCCCCTCGTTGAAAGAAAGATTTCAATGGAAGAAATTTGCCAAGCACATCAAGATGGTTCACTTGAAGAAGCTTTCGGGACGGGAACTGCAGCAGTAATTTCTCCAATTGGTGAATTTAATTGGAAAGATGAGAAATTTGTTGTAAACAATGGAGAGACAGGCGATGTCTCAAAGAAACTTTACGATACATTAACGGGCATTCAAACCGGTGCGATTGCAGATCCATTTGATTGGGTTTTGGAGGTTAATTAAGAATAGTGAATCGAAGACTGTTCTAACTAAATCCGCAATTGAAAAATCGTTAGTAAAGATATTTACCCTAGTGGTGAATGTCTTTTTAACGGTTTTCTTATGGAGCAAATAAAAAAGTTCGTTTTAATTGTACAGGGAAAGTATAGGTGAAGGTTTTGAAAAACAATAAAGCAAAATTGAAAGAATCGAAACGTAGCGGTTTTAGAGTCGCTGTTAAAAACTTATTACCGGGTGTTATTATCTGTTTACTCATGACTGTAATGGGAATTTACGCAGCAAATTTAATTGGTAAACTTATTGTTTATTTAAATTTTTTACCTAAAGGGAGCGCTAGCCCAATATCCGGCATTTTTGTGACCATTTTATTGGGGATTATCGTTCGCAATACCATTGGATTACCTAACGTATTTATTGATGGGGTAAAATTTTCGCTTAAGTATGCACTTAGAGCGGGAATTATATTGCTTGGTCTACGCTTAAGTTTGATGGAAGCGTTAAAATTGGGCGCTTGGGGTTTGCCACTGATTATTGCGTGTATCGCGAGTGGATTAGCGGTTACCTTATATATTACAAAGAAAATGAATCAATCAAATCGTTTGGGAACCCTAATTGCATGTGGAACAGGAATTTGTGGTGTGACAGCGATTATGGCAGTTTCGCCTGTTGTAAAAGCGAAGGATAATGAAATATCCTATGCGGTTGCAAATATTACGATTTTTGGGTTAGTGAGTATGTTGTTTTATCCAACATTGGCAAATTTCTTTTTTTCGGATAACCCGATTAAAGCAGGCTTGTTTTTAGGGACTGCTATTCACGATACAGCGCAAGTTACAGGTGCTGCGCTTATTTACAACCAGATGTATGATATTGAAAAGGTTGTAGATGTTGCAACGATTACAAAACTTACACGAAACTTATTCATTATTGCAGTTATCCCTTTTGTTTCTTACTTATTTTTTAAGAATAATAAAGAAGTCGGAAATCATGATAAACAAGAACTCCCAAAATGGTATAAACTCGTCCCTCTTTTTGTCATTGGATTTTTACTACTTTCTTTTGTGAGAACGATTGGCGATATGACCTCTTCTCAAAGCGGACTTGCATTTGGTTTTCTTAATCAGTTGTCTTGGGAAGGGTTTTACACATCATTTAGTTCGTTTGGTTCAACTTATTTGTTGGGGATGGCAATGGCTGGTGTTGGTTTATCGACTGACTTTAAAATGTTTAAAGGACTGGGCATTAAACCATTTTATATTGGCTTAATTGCTGCGTTATCCGTAGGTATCGTCAGTTTTACACTTGTGTCTATTTTTGGTGATCTAATTAAGATTTAAATTAATCCATTTCATCATCGGGTTGAAACGTTCACGAACGAAATGCTGCGTCATTTCACTGGAATAAGCCCATTGTGAAATTAACTCAAATGAATTGTTAAAAGAATACATAAAACTTTGTGATTTGCGCATGCTAAAAGTGAAGTTAAATAAGGAGGAATAGCATGCGGAAAATAAGTGTATTTTTGACGATGGTACTGTTGGTTTTAGCGTTAGTCGGATGCGGGATGAATAAGAAAGACGATATGAAAGATAATGCTGCAAATGATTCTCCTGTAGAGGATTCAGTAAACGAGAAAAATGATCCAGTGGGTGACGATGAAGATGACATGAATAACGATCGGACTGGTGAAAATGGTGAAGGACACATGGAAGTTGCAAAAGAAGCGGCAGACAAAGTTACTGAATTAGACGAAGTAGAAAGTGCTAACGTAATTTTGACTGATACGACTGCATATGTCGCGGTTATGATGAATAAGGACGCAGACATAGAAGAAGGTGAAGGCGACACGAGTGGCATGTTGCCAAAAGAACTGGAAGATAAAGTCGCCGCCAAAGTTCGTGAAGCGCATCAGAATGTGGATCAGGTTTACGTTTCTTTGAATCCAGAATTTGTTGACAGAATGAAGGATTATGGAAAGAAAATTGATGAGGGTGAACCAATTGAAGGGCTTTTCGAAGAATTTGGAGAAGCGATGCGAAATGTGTTCCCTAACGCACGATGACTGAAAAGTTTTAGATGAGAAAAGAACATCGACTCAAAGGAGTCGATGTTCTTTGTATTTGTGGGACTTCACGACGTGTTTTAAATGATCGATGTGCTCGGTGGGCGCTCCTTTTTCATAAGCAATAATTGAATCGAGCAATTGTTTTGTTGAACGAGCGCCAACAAGTGCTGAGGCAACCGATTGATTTTGAAGGGCGAAGGCAATGGCTGCTGCATGTAAATCTTCCGTTTCCTTCATGAGGACTTCAAGAGTAGCGTGAAGTTCATTTGCGTTATATGCTTCAAACCCATTCGCTGAGGATGCTCTAGTTAAGCCTTCTAATGTCAAAAACCCTTTGGCTACCGTTCCCCTTGTAATGAGAGACGCACCAGCTTCTTCAATCATGTTAACCCATTCTTCTGGTCTTCTATCTAACAAGCTATATTGCATCATGACGGAAACTTCAGCGCTATTGTCGAGAAAACGCTTAATTACATTCGGTCGGATAGAAGAAATACCATATTGTAAAATGACGCCTTCTTTTTTTAAGCTTTCGAATGCGTCAATGGTTTCTTCTACATCATCCTCCATTATGCCACCGTGAAGTTGGTAAAGGTCGATATAGTCAGTGTCGAGTCGCCTCAAACTCTCCTTTACTGCTTGCATTATGTGTTTTTTGGAAGGGTCCCATGACCACGTCTTTCCGTCGTCATTCATTTTGTTGCCAACTTTTGTAGCAAGAATGATTTTATCCCGTCTGTTTTGTAAAAATTGGGATACTAATGCTTCGTTTTTACCAGCATCATATAAATCAGCTGTATCAAAGAAGTTAATCCCAGCATGGAGCGCTGCGTCAAAAATGTTATTAGCCTCAATAACGTCGTTCGGCAAAGACATCGTCCCAAAACCGAGTTCTGAAACATATAAACCACTATTCCCTATTTCTCTTTTTTTCATAGAAAGACCCTCCTTATTTTTCTCCATGCTACAATGTTAAGATAGCAATAGCTACTAGAAGTACTAAGAAGGGATTGATTGTGTTGGATAATTATGAAGAAAAATCATTGAAAAGAGAAACTTTGTATAATGGGAAAATTATTTCACTTCACATAGAAGACGTGGAGCTGCCTGATGGAAATCATGCTAAAAGAGAGCTAATCACACACCCAGGTGCGGTAGCAATCATTCCCATTACTTCCGAAGGCAAAATTATACTCGTTAAACAATATCGAAAAGCACTTAACAGAACACTGGTCGAAATTCCTGCAGGGCGAATCGAAGTAGATGAAGCCCCACAATTAACTGCCATACGAGAGTTAGAAGAAGAGACAGGAATGGGTGCGAAAAAAGTGACTTATCTTCAATCTTTTGCGACATCTCCCGGTTTTGCTGATGAAATTATCCACTTATATATTGCTGAGGAATTATTTGAAATTGAAAATCCAGCCGCTGGTGATGAAGATGAGTTTATTGAGTTGCTAGAAGTTACGATAGCCGAAGCTGAAAACCTAGTCGCAACAGGTGAAATTTTCGATGCTAAAACCGCATTTGCGATTCTTTTTGCAAAACATGAATTAAAAAAGTGAACTATTCTTTAAAGGACGAGCATAGACTGTATGAACTATTCGGAGGTGCAGTCAATGATCCGTTCCTTATCTTTTACGTATCTATTTATCGTTCTTGCTGTCGGTTATTTGGGTGGAACAGTGTTGTTTCGGGAATTACCTACAGCTTCTACAGAAAAACTACTTACTTTTTTTGATGCAAGGGTTGTTGAAGGACAAGAAGCTACTTTTATATGGCCAGCACTTTTTACGTTGCTGTTTTTTGTACTCGCTTTTGGTTTATCTAAATTCAAATATAGTCGGTTCTTTGTTCTATTTCTAGGTGCAATAAAAGCTGTTATTTTTGGACTTTCATCAGGTTATCTATTGGCAACGGGTATGAAAATACTAACGTACACAATTTGGTGGTTTCCATTTCAACTCCTCATCTGTTTTGTGTATCTATTGTATTGCGCAATTTTAGCGCCTCCATTTTTCTTACGTACAAAAGGAAAGAAAAACGGGAATCAGAAAGTGTTACTTCTTTTAATTGGCACAGGAGTGCTCTTGACTATGAGTGAATTTGCGATATTCTATTTAATGTTAAAATAGCTAGTAAACTATCAATTCTCTACACTTTCTTTTCTGTTGTCTTATATAACGCTCATTTGGTATAATAAATAGAGTTTGAGGGGGGCGTCTTATGAAAAGCCGGATCGATCGAATAAAGAAACAATTGCATGAGGCAAGTTACAAACTGACGCCACAGCGCGAAGCGACGGTCATAGTCCTCCTTGAGCATGAGGCTGACCATTTAAGTGCAGAAGATGTATTTTTACTCGTCAAGGAGAAATCGCCAGAAATTGGATTGGCGACTGTATATCGTACACTAGAATTGCTCACGGATTTAAAAGTTGTAGACAAAATTAATTTTGGAGATGGTGTATCAAGATTTGACCTTCGAAAAGAAGGCGATCATCATTTTCATCATCATCTTATTTGTATCGAGTGTGGAAAAGTCGAAGAAGTTCAAGAAGACTTACTTGGTGAAGTAGAGAAAATCGTTGAAAGTCGCTGGGATTTTGCAATCAAAGATCATTGGTTAACATTCCATGGGATTTGTAAAGTATGCAAAGCGAATGACGATGAAAATTGATTGTTAAAAAGCGTGAGATGGCATATTTATGCTGTCTCTCTT
>JARIDM010000075.1 GCA_029263945.1 Sporosarcina sp. | reverse complement strand
ACCAATAACTAACAAATCAGCAACTTCATCTGGGTATTCACCAAAGCGGTCAATGATTTCATCTTGCAACTGTATATATGTTTCTTCATCACGCAACTCACGGATTCTTTTATACACTTCAATTTTTTGACGTTCATCTTCAATATAGGTACCTGGCAGATATGCATTTATTCCTAAATCAATTTCGACTTGCGTTTTTTCTTCTTTTTCTTCTAGACCACGTTTTCGAGCTACTGCTTCACTTAACATTTCTGAATACAAATCAAATCCGACAGAATCAATAAAGCCATGTTGCTGAGACCCTAATAAATTCCCTGCTCCACGAATAGATAAATCACGCATAGCAATTTTAAATCCTGAGCCTAATTCTGTAAAGTCTTTAATTGCTTGCAATCTTTTTTCACTAATCTCATTTAAAACTTTATCTGCTTGATATAAGAAATAAGCATAAGCTACTCGGTTGCTTCGTCCAACTCGGCCTCTCAACTGATAGAGTTGAGACAATCCCATATGATCTGCATTTTCAACAAAAAGAGTATTCACGTTAGTAATATCTACTCCCGTTTCGATAATTGTCGTAGTCACTAGCACATCGTATTCCCCTTCAATAAATTGAAAGAGCACATTTTCTAACTGATTTTCAGTCATTTGTCCATGAGCAAATCCAATTCTAGCTTCAGGAATCAATTGCTTCAATTCTTCAACTTTCTTTTCGATAGTTGCCACACGGTTATGCAGATAAAATGCTTGTCCCCCTCTTGCCATTTCACGCTCAATAGCTTCCCGAACAGCTCCGAGATTTTGTTCCATAACATACGTTTGAATAGGATAGCGATTAGCCGGCGGGGTTTCAATAATCGATAAATCACGTACACCCAGCATCGACATATGCAAGGTTCTTGGTATAGGAGTAGCTGTTAAGGTTAAAACATCCACTTGAGACTTTAATTGCTTTAATTTTTCTTTGTGCTTAACACCAAATCTTTGTTCCTCATCTACAATTAGTAGCCCGATATCTTGAAACTCAATATCTTTAGATAGAATTCGGTGAGTTCCTATTACAATATCTACTTGGCCTTTTCTTATTCCTTCAATTGTTTCAGCTTGTTGTTTTTTTGTTCTAAATCGGCTTAACAAACCAATTTCAATCGGAAATTCAGCAAATCGCTGCTTCAACGTTTCGTAATGTTGCTGAGCTAATATAGTTGTTGGCACTAAAAATGCCGCTTGTTTTCCTTCTTGAACGGCTTTGAAGATCGCACGCATAGCTACTTCAGTTTTGCCATAACCTACATCTCCAACTAGCAAACGATCCATTGGTTTTTTGCTTTCCATATCGTGTTTAATCTCAGCTGTACTGCGTAACTGATCCGGAGTTTCCGTATAAGGAAAGGCATTTTCGAACTCCTGTTGGTAATCATTATCAGGAGGAAAGGAATAACCAACCTCTTGTTCGCGAGCTGCGTAAAGTTCTATTAATTCATCTGCTATATCTTCAATTTTACTAGCAACTTTTTTCTTTGTTTTAGCCCATTCTGTTCCACCTAATTTATTTATCTTTGGTGTTTTAGCTTCTGAAGATACATACTTTTGCAATAAGTTTAATTGTGTAACAGGTATAAATAGCTTAGCTTCATCTTTATAGATTATGGACATGTAGTCTTGATGTATACCATCAATCGTTAACGTTTCCATTCCTGTATATTTACCAATCCCATGATTTACGTGAACAACAAAGTCACCAGGATTAAGTTCATTGTAACTTTTTAGTCTCTCTGCATTTGACAACGTTTGACGTCTAGGGGATTTTTTCGTTACTTTATTAAACAATTCGCGTTCAGTCAGTAAAACCAATTTATCCGTTGGTAACTCAAACCCATTTTGAATTGTTCCTTTCAAAATCTGAACTTTTCCAACTTCAATTTTTTTCGGTTTAACAACTTTACTAACTATCTCAAAGTCTTTAAAAATTTGCTGAACTTTTTTTGCTCGTTCATCAGTAGGCACCATTACGATAACTGTATTGTTTTGTTTTATCCAACGATCCATTTCTGTTTTCAATAACGGCATTTGTCCAAAAAATTGTTGTGTATTGCGATAGGAGAAAGGATGAATTTGTGAAAAACGTAGGTTTCCCATACCTTTTTGGAAAAGTGAAAAATATAACACATCTTGTTTAACAGTTTTAATTTTTGTACGAAAGTCATTAGAAAAAACTTGTTCTCGTAAAATACGATTTTCTGAAAGCTTTTCTGTAACCCACTCTGTTTCCTCTTTTATCAATTGCCGTTCTGTTTCCATAATACGTGGGTATTCATCTAATATAACAATACTTTTTTTACTAATATAATCTAAAATACTCATCGGTTCAGAATAGAGATAATCAGTAAATAATGCCAACTGATCTATCGGTTCGCCCTTGTCGAAGGCATCCATGATAGGAGTGATGTATTGTGTAAATGTTTGTTTCGCATCTGCGTCTTTTAACAATTCTATATTGGCAGCTACTGCTCTTGAAAAATTTGGAGCAGCACTTTGAAGTAAATCATGAGTGTAAAGCGTATCAATAGCTGGCAAAATAGTTATAGACTCAACATTTTTAATTGAACGTTGGTTGTCTGCATCAAAAAAGCGCAAAGAATCAACTTCTACATCAAATAAATCAATACGAATAGGATGTTCTTCCGTAAGAGGATATATATCAATAATCCCACCACGTATACTAAATTCTCCTGGGCTACCAACAAGTTGTTGCCTTATATATCCCATATCTACTAGTTTTCGAGCCATACCTGATACGTCTAATTCGCCTCCTAATTGTACCTCGAAGCGAGCATTTTCCCATATTTTTTTTGGCGGCAATAATTTTCGAATTCCAGCTAACGGAACAATAACTATTCCAGGTTTTCCAGAAATTAAAAAATCTAGAGCCGCTACTCTCTCTGTCCTAGCTTCCGGAGATGAAATAGACATTTCCGCATAAAGCATTTCCTCCACTGGAAATAAATGCAAATATTCTTCAGCGATAAAACCTGAAAAATCTTCTAATAGTTGTCGAGCATGAAACAAATTGTGTGTAATTAAAATAATGGGTCGTTTCTTTTTCTCTAAAATTGTGTGTGTAATTAGAGTTCTAGCCGAACCCGCTAATCCTGTAACTAATTGAACTTTTTGTTCACCAATTCCTGCCAACAAGCCCTTTACGTCAGGCGACTCAGCTAAAAATGTATTGATATCTCCCACTATATAGACTCCTTTTTTGTTTTCAGATGATAAAAGAAGCTCAGATTCTTACTGGGCTTCTTGTTCATCTATTCTATTTTTTATTGTATTGATTCATTGTATCAATAAAAGGATGCCCGCTGACCCAGTAGTCTATAGCAGCTGCACCATCCTTAATCGCAAATCCAATAATGTCTTCTTTTTCTTTTGAAAATCCACTTAAAACATGATTTATTACCGTTTGATTAAAGAATGGACGATCAATACCTATACGAATGCGATTAAAATCAGACGTTCCAAGATGCTGTATTAAACTTTTTATTCCATTATGTCCACCAGCGCTCCCTTTTTGTCTTAATCTGATTTTACCAGCTGGTAAATCTAAATCATCATAAACAATCATAATATCCTCTATTGCTACAGCGAAATAATCCATTAACGATCTCACCGCACGACCAGAATCATTCATAAAGGTTTGAGGTTTAACTAACAAAACTTTTTCTGTTCCGATAAATGTCTCTGTATAAAGAGCTTCAAACTTACTTTTATTAAAGGTCAAATTATTTTTTTCTGCAAACTCGTCTAACACCATAAACCCTATGTTGTGTTTTGTATTTGCATATTTTGCACCAGGATTTCCTAGGCCTACAATCATTTTCATATCTCTTATTCTCCATTTTTTTAATTTCTTTTAACATTTTACCGTTCACTTTTATTGGACAGCTTAAGAATTGTACGCAAAAAAATGCCGCACGAAATTATCTTCGTCCAGTACTATTTTTTTAAGTATACCACATATCAATTTACAATAGAAAAAATACTTGTTTTATCTTTCTACAAGTATTTTTCATAAGCATTCACAAAACTCTCTTCTTACCATTAATTTGAGGAGTGAACTACTTGATTCCGTCCATTTCTCTTCGCTTTATACAGGGCCAGATCTGCTCTTTCAACAATAGTGTCTCTTGTATCTCCTGTCTGGAAATCAGATACCCCTACACTAACTGTTACACCATCTATTTTTACCCAGTTAGCTTTTTCGATACTTTCATTTATTTTTTGAGCTACTTCAAACATTTTTTCTTCTTTTAAATAAGGAAGAATGACTATGAATTCCTCTCCTCCATACCTAGCAACCATTCCTTCAACGGGAATAAGCTCTTGAATCATTTGAGCAATTTTTATTAAAACACTATCTCCAATTAGATGTCCATATTGATCATTTATTTTTTTAAAATGATCAATATCGATCATAAATAGGCAAAAGGTAATTTTTTCGTTAGCTGAGTAACGTACTATTTGTTCCTTCATCTTCATTTCAAACAATCTTCTATTGGGAATACCTGTGAGCTGATCTGTATTTGATAGATTGACTAATTGTTTATTTACTTTCAGCAATTCTTGCTGTTTATTCTCTATTTCTTGATAGATATCCCCCAAATTTGTCAGTGCTGCTTCTTTTTCTAAATAAGCTTGTTCCATTTGAATTTTTGTATTTCGCAGCTCTAACTCATAATCTAATCGTTTATTCATAGGCAAAAGGACACAATCGATTATTACTTTTTCATTCTCTTCAAACTGGCGTGCACTCATTAAATAAGGGACTTCTATTCCGTCTTTATTTTTTAACTTAATAAAAAACTCATTTATCTCTTTTTCAAGATTGATTGTAGGATAAAAATAAGAATGAAATAGAATACGATTAACGGGTTTTAAAAACCATTCTATGTGTTTCCCTTCTGCTTCTTTTCTTGTAAAATTTAGTTGCGCTAAAAAAGTATCGTTAACTTCCACGACAAACGAATCATGATTGAGGACGAGATACCCGCAAGGTGCATTTTTTAACCGTTCTTCCATATCCATTCTCCTTAAATCCCATCATTTAAATACCTTTTTATCATTCCAATGGTTTCTTCTGGATTGCTGATATGTGGATAATGACCTTTTGCATCCATCACATGCATTGTGCTATTTTCAAGATTTTTATTTAAGTACTCCCCTATTTCTAAAGGTACAATGCTATCTTCAGAACATTGCATAATAAGAGTGGGTATCTTAGACAAGGATAATTTTTTTCTACAGTCAGAAAAGAAAGTTGCTTCTGCAAATTCACGTGCCATATTAGGATTATTGGAGTTAAATGTTTGTTCTAACTCTTTAGTTTGAACAGTATCCTTTCCTTGATGCATGCCTATTGGTGCCATATAACTTGCCCAACCAGAAAAGTTCATTTCCATCATTTCTAACAAATCATTTACATCACTCTCATCAAAGCCACCTTTGTATCCATCTTCTGTGTTTAAGTAGCAAGGTGATGGTCCAATCATAACTAATTTTTCAAAATAATCTGGTTTTTCAAGTACGGACAACAATCCAATCATTGAACTAACGGAATGCCCCACAAAAATTACTTCCTTTAAATTTAATGCCTCTACAATATCATAAAAGCCATCTATGAAAAACCTACAGCGAATATCATCCTCAATGGGGAAAGGCTGAGAGCTTTTCCCCATTGAGGATGATATTCGCTGTAGGTTTTTCATAGATGGCTTTTATGTTATTGTGGTA
>JARIDM010000074.1 GCA_029263945.1 Sporosarcina sp. | reverse complement strand
TGTAGACGACTTTATCATTGTTGTCTTAAAAAGAAACTTAGGGTTAACCTCACTTCAAAAGTTAATCGGACAAATTCTTGTAGCTGTTGCTGCATTTATTTTATTGAAAGTTGGCTTAACTGACCTTTTTGACACGGTCATTAGCTTTCCGTTTATAGGATTTAAAATAGATCTTGGTGTCATGTATGTTGCCTTTCTCATCTTTTGGTTGGTTGGCTTCTCGAATGCTGTCAACATAACGGATGGACTTGACGGGCTAGTCGCTGGTATTTCGACCATTTCATTTGGAGCGTTCGGTGTTTTTGCACTCAGCTATGGGCAAGATGATGTTGCTTTATTTGCTTTCGTCGTTGCAGGGGCCTTGCTCGGTTTCTTATTGTTTAATATGAAACCCGCAAAAGTCTTTATGGGCGATACAGGGTCTCTTGCACTTGGTGGAGCGATTGCGATGATTTCAATTTTAACAAAGCAAGAGTTATTGTTGCTCGTTATTGGAATTGTGTATGTGATTGAAACACTATCCGTCATCATCCAAGTCATTAGTTTTAAGTTGACAGGTAAGCGCGTCTTTAAAATGAGTCCCATTCACCATCATTTTGAATTATCTGGATGGTCAGAGTGGAAAGTTGTTTTTGTTTTCTGGAGCATTGCTTTATTAGCGGCAATTATTCCAGTATTGATGGAGGTATTATAAATGAAAAATACACAGCAATTTCTAAATAAAAAAATACTTGTACTTGGCTTATCTAAAAGTGGATATGCAGCAGCAAAGTTACTACAATCGTTGGGTGCTGATGTAACCGTAAATGATTATTCACCTGAAGAAGGAAATGTGGAAGCTCAATCATTAAAGAATGAAGGAATACGAGTGATCTGTGGGGGGCATCCTCCGAACATCCTGGAAGAAGGATTTAGTCTAGTGGTCAAGAATCCGGGCATCCCTTATACCAATCCAGTCGTGCAAAGCGCGCTTGTAAAAGAGCTTCCAATATGGACGGAAGTAGAGCTTGCTTATCAGATTAGCGAAGCCCCAATTGTGGGCATAACTGGTTCAAACGGGAAAACGACGACGACAACAATTTTGTACCATATGCTAAGTATTGGTGGAAAGCACCCTTTAATTGCAGGCAATATTGGCACCGTATCATGTTCAGTTGCCTCAGAAGCAACTGAAGAGAATGTCATAGTGCTTGAAGCTTCATCTTTCCAATTAATGGGTGTGGAAGCATTTCGACCGAAAATCGCAGTATTGACCAACTTATACGATGCACACTTAGATTATCACGGGACGTTTGAAGCCTATGCATCTGCAAAATCTGCAATTACAAACCAACAACGAGAAGATGATTTTCTTATTTATAATCATGATCAGGAAGTCATTCAAGAAATTGCAGCAACATCAAATGCGATACAAATCCCTTTTTCTTTACAAGGCAAAAAAGAAATCGGGATCTCTGCGGATGAGACACAAATATACTGGAATGGGACCCCTTATATTAGCCGTTCTGTGATTAAATTACCGGGTCAACATAACCTAGAAAACATCTTATCTGCTACTGCGGCTGCGATTCTTTTAGGCTGTGATAAATCAGCAATTACAGATGTACTGAGTTCATTTACTGGGGTAAAACATAGAATGCAATTTGTAAAAGAAGTGCAAGAGAGAAAATATTACAATGATTCTAAAGCAACAAATACATTAGCGACTAAAAGCGCTTTAGCGGCGTTTGAAGAACCTATCATCTTATTGGCTGGTGGACTTGACCGCGGGCATTCATTTGAAGAACTGCGGCCTTACATGACAAATGTGAAAGCAATTGTTGCGCTAGGTGAAACAAAAGAAAGATTTATGACGTTTGCTTCTTCTTGTGGGGTCGATATTGTTAAAAGCGCTGAAACGATGCAAGAAGCGGTTGAACTCGCGCACGCGTTGTCTAATGAAAAGGATATTGTTTTATTGTCGCCAGCAAGTGCTAGTTGGGATGAATATCCAAGCTTTGAAGTTCGTGGTGAAAGGTTCATTGAAGCGGTACTAGCGCTTTAACATTATGAAATTGACTTAAGTAGATTGTGGAAGGATGCGTTCACTGGAAAGAAACTTAAAAGTCGCGTTCGTCGCTTCGGCGCTCGCATTATCCTTTGTTGGCTTGGCCTTTGTTCATTCTGCAGGTTCCTATTGGGGCACGGTTCACTATGCAAATACGTCACCGTTTATTGTCAAACAAGGAATTTATATGGCTGTGTCAATCGGAATTGCATTTTTTATAATGAAAAGTCGGTTTACCTCCTATGAAAAAAGTTGGACCATTGTTTACTATGTAGCCGTTTTAGCGCTGATCGCGGTGTTAATACCTGGCATAGGTGCTTTTCGTAATGGTTCACAGAGTTGGATTGTGTTGGGGCCGTTAAGTTTACAACCAGCAGAGTTTGCGAAAGTGGCTTTAATAGGTAAGTTGGCCAGCAGTTTAACGGAAAGGTCAAGGGGGAAAAGAATATTCAGCATCAAACATTTGGCGCTCATTTTTTTCCCAGCGGGCCTAATCATGTTGCAACCTGACCTTGGCTCTACGGTCATTTTGGTCGTCTCTGCATTTGTTGTATTATTTGTAGCTGGGTATTCACTACGTTTTTTTACGGTTATTGGCGTGGCTGGTATCGCTGCTTTCATTGCCCTGATTGCCGCAGCTTCTTACCGCCTAGACCGTATCAAATCCTATATTGACCCCTGGAGTGATCCTTTAGGAACTGGTTTTCAAAGTATACAATCGTTATTTGCAATCGCTCCAGGTGGTTTGTTTGGACACGGGTATGGCAATAGCCGACAGAAGTATTTGTATTTACCAGAGCCGCAAAATGATTTCATTTTTTCAATTATAGCGGAAGAAATAGGATTTCTTGGCGTCGTCATTGTCTTATCATTGTTTGTTGTTTTTTTGGTTGCAACATTTGGTATTGCAATACGTACAAATGAACCGTTTTCACTTTTAGTTGTATCGGGAATGGGTGCGATGATTTTCTTTCAAACCTTTTTGAATGTAGGCGTTGTCTCAGGTTTACTTCCTGTAACAGGCGTAACATTGCCGTTCATTAGTTACGGTGGCTCATCACTTATGACAACGTGGATGGCTGCAGGTGTGATTATGCATTTTATGAAGTATAAAAATAGGTAAAGAGGGGGGGAAGAGTGAGATGGAAAAAGTGATTGATATTGAAGAACGAATTCCGTCAATGCGGGATAAAAGACGACGGAGGACGAATCGTAAATTTATATTCATTGTAACGCTTTTCATGTTCGCTCTTCTTGTCGTTCTTTATTTTCAATCGTCATTAAGTCGCATTGATAAAATTACGCTAAGTGGAACTAATTTACATGATGATGCTTTTTACATAGCAGCTAGTGATCTAGCCGTGGACAAGTCATTGTGGGGATTTACGATAGCTGATGTTGAAAAAGATTTGCTAAAAGTAGAGAGTGTACAAGAAGTAAAAGTTTCGCGGAAATGGTTGCGAGAAGTGACCGTTGAACTTGTGGAATGGGCGCCGATTGCTTATCTCGAGAATGACGGTCAGTATTCCTTATTGTTAGAAAATGGAGAGGTGTTTTTTCAAGAGCAAATGCTGCCTGAAGAAGATGCGCCTATTTTAAATGGATTTGCAGAAGCAAAGCATAAAAAAAGAATAACGAAACAACTTAAAGAAATGGAAAGTAACGTCTATCAGCTAATTTCGGAAATAATATATGAAGGAACTGCTGAAGATCCAGATCATATTACCGTATATATGGACGATGGGTATGAAGTTAAAGCAATCATACCAACCTTCGCAGAGAAAATGGCGTACTACGCAGAAATTACAGCGCAGTTACAAGAACATGAAAAAGGCGTTATTGATATGGAAGTAGGCACTTACTTTACGCCCTATAGTAAAATTTATGGTGCCACTGAGGAAGAAGTGCAGGATGAGGAGGTAGAAAATGACGAAGAGAATGAATGAAGAATATAAAAAAAGAGGCAAACACATTTTGTTTTCTGTTGTTTTTCTAGTTCTTGGTTTTATCTTAGCCTTTTCCTATAAAACGGTGGGGAAAAATGTTGAAAAAGACCCTTTGACATCTGCATCCCTTCTTGATGAAGCTAAATATCGGGAAGAGTTAATTTTACAACAAGAACAAAACAGGGAACTTTCTAATGAGATTAGCGTTAAGCAAGAAGAGATTCGAACTTTTGAACGGTCATTTTCAGATATGGAAGATGATCATGTTGATTTAGTTCAACAAGCAACGGATCTGCGCTTGCTGCTTGGGATTGTTCCCGCAAGTGGTTCTGGTATTAAAGTGACATTAATGGATGCTGAGTATGACCCAGTAGAACAAAACCCGAATGATTATATTGTTCATGAGAGTCATGTTTTCAGGGTCATTAATGAATTGAGAATATCTGGTGCACAGGGTGTTTCGATTAATGGACAACGAATAAATGCGGGTTCCTATATTAAATGTACAGGCCCTGTCATTACAGTAGACGGAAAAACATTCCCTGCACCGTTCGTCATTGAAGCGATTGGTGAATCTGAAGTTTTAGAGGAAGCGCTTCATTTAAAAGGTGGCGTTGTTGACGGACTTGTATTAGACAATATTGTGGTCTCAACTGAACAAGTGAAAAAAATTGAATTGTCAGCTTTAGGAGATGAACGTTAAATAAAAGGAGGAGAGCAAATGCGAAATCAACTAAAATTTTCGATCGTATTGCTCGTAGTTGGTTTTATGGTCGCACTTCAGTACAAAACCATGCAGAAGCCGAAAGAACGCGATACCCGTGATATGTGGGCAATTCGACATGAACTTGCAACTGAAAAACAACTACACTCCCAGTTGTTAACAGAAATTAGAGATTTAGATGAAACGATTCGAAAGTATGAATCATTGGATGATGAAAATACAGAAAAAGTGCTAATGGAAACCGTGGACAAACTGTATGAACAAGCGGGGATGACAGATATTGAAGGCCCTGGTTTAGTTATTGAAGTTGGGCCGTCCCCAGAAAGCATAGCGATTGGAAACACTATTTCAGCGATATCCCCAGAATTACTCACCCGTTTTGTCAATCAAATCAATCGAGCGGGTTGGACGGCACTTGAAATCGATGGGAAACGCTATACAACTTTAAGTTCTATACGTGATATTAATGGGTATACAACGGTGAATGGAGAAAATATTACCTCCCCACCTTTTATTATAAAGCTAATTTCGAATACATTTGCGGATAGTGAAAAAATGTATAACACCTTGTTGGCGTCCACCATTCATGATGACTTCTATTTAGATGATTTAATCTTGACGGTTGGAAAGCCACAAAAGAATGTCAACATTCGTGGTTGGAAAGAGCGCTACAAAAACACTGAGTTACATGAACTACCGAAAGGAGAATGACGATGTGGCTTCCATTAGTGGGACTGATTCTTGGCGTGACGCTAGGTCTCCTCTCAGATATACAAATTCCAGCGGTCTATGGAAACTATTTATCAATTGCTATTTTAGCCGCATTGGATTCTTTGTTTGGAGGTGTCCGTGCACATTTACAACAAATATATGATGATAAAATCTTTGTGTCCGGTTTTTTCTTTAATATCGCACTTGCAGCAGGACTCGCTTTCTTAGGTGTACATTTAGGTGTCGATTTATACTTAGCTGCCATCTTTGCATTTGGCGTTCGGTTGTTCCAAAACATCGCAATCATTCGAAGAATAATGCTGACAAGATGGGCGGAACGCAATAAAAAATCTGATACAAAAGCTTCTGAATGAAGGGGATTGAATGTTCGATGTCGGAAATATTTAGACAATATCGTTGTAATGCAATAGAATGTAAGGTAAGAGTTGAATTTGGAGGTGTCAGTCATTGAGCCAATCAGAATTGTATGTTTCACTAGATATTGGATCGTCATCAATTAAAGTATTAATCGGTGAAGTCGATGGTGAAACACTCCATGTTATTGGAGTAGGAAATGTTCAATCAGCAGGTGTTCGTAGAGGAACGATTATCGATATTGATGCGACTGTTGACTCAATACAAAAAGCAGTTGATCAAGCTGAAAGAATGACTGGGATGAAAATCCATGAAGTAGTTCTTGGAATTCCAGCGAACGGGGTTTCTTTACAAAAAGTTAAAGGCGTTGTGGCGATTAACTCAGAAAATCGTGAAATAACAGACGATGACCTTCATAGAGTAATGGAATCTGCACAAGTAATGTCTGTCCCACCAGAACGAGAGATTGTTAATATTATCCCAACGCAATTTATTGTGGATGATTATGGTGAGATTACAGATCCACGCGGGATGATAGGCGTTCGTTTAGAAATGGATGGCACCCTAATCACAACTTCTAAAACAGTCGTGCATAATATACTGCGTTGTGTGGAGCGTGCAGGCTTATCAATTCGTGAAATATATCTTCAGCCACTTGCTGCTGGAACATTCGCGCTATCTGAAGACGAAAAAGATCATGGGACTGCATTCATTGACATAGGCGGAGGATCTACGACGATTTCAATTTTTGGAGATCAGCAATTTATGGCAACCGGTGTCCTGCCAATTGGTGGGGACCACGTAACAAAAGATTTATCGATTATTTTAAAAACACCGACTGAACAAGCTAGGAAAATTAAGCATAAATATGGACACGCTTTTTATGATGATGCGTCGGATGATGAACTCTTTGAAGTTCCTGTCATCGGTGCGGAGTCAAAAGATCAGTATAGCCAAAGATACATATCGGAAATTATCGGGGTCCGATTGGAAGAGCTTTTCGAGCTAATCCTTGAAGAACTGTACCGAATGGGCGTCAAAGACTTGCCAGGAGGCATCGTGCTTACGGGTGGCATAACGAAGATTGAAGGCATTTTACAACTTGCAAGACATGTGTTGAAATCTAGAGTTCGGATTCACACACCTGAATATATCGGGGTTCGTGAACCGATGTACTCAACCGCTGTAGGTCTGATCAAGTATGCACATTTAGACGAAGATTTCTTCGGTTCAATTTCAGAAGAGTTACCTGTAACACCAATTGAAGATCAAGGACAAGTTTCTAGTAAAACCGTTAAGAAAACAGAGAAAAAACAGTCGGATAAACCGAGTTTGATGACCAGAGCAAAAGGTGTTCTCAATAATTTCTTTGAATGATGAAGAGATATTGTTAGAGAGATGTTAAGATTTAGGAGGAGAAAGCATGCTGGAATTTGATACGAACGTTGACCAATTAGCTGTCATAAAAGTAATTGGTGTTGGCGGCGGAGGAAATAATGCTGTAAACCGCATGATCGAGCACGGCGTTGAAGGTGTAGAGTTTATTGCTGTTAATACAGATGCCCAAGCACTTAATTTGTCTGCAGCTGAAGTGAAGTTACAAATTGGTACGAAATTAACACGTGGTCTTGGTGCAGGTGCTAACCCAGAAGTAGGCAAGAAAGCGGCCGAAGAGAGTAGAGAGCAAATTGAAGAAGCACTCCGCGGTGCGGATATGGTATTTGTAACTGCTGGTATGGGCGGCGGAACAGGTACGGGCGCAGCGCCTGTTATTTCACAGATCGCAAAAGATCTTGGTGCCTTAACAGTAGGCGTTGTGACAAGACCTTTTACATTTGAAGGACGTAAGCGTCAAACCCAAGCAATTGGTGGAATAACAGCAATGAAGGAGTCCGTTGATACTTTAATTGTCATTCCAAATGATAAACTACTTGAGATAGTCGATAAAAATACACCTATGCTTGAAGCATTCCGCGAAGCAGACAATGTTCTTCGTCAAGGTGTACAAGGTATATCAGATTTAATTGCAGTTCCAGGTTTAATTAACTTAGACTTTGCTGACGTGAAGACGATTATGTCAAATAAAGGGTCAGCGCTTATGGGCATCGGTATTTCTACAGGAGAAAATCGAGCATCAGAAGCTGCGAAAAAAGCAATTTCGAGTCCGTTACTTGAAACGTCAATTGACGGTGCAAAAGGCGTTCTTATGAATATTACTGGCGGATCAAATCTAAGTCTATTTGAAGTGCAGGAAGCAGCAGATATCGTTGCGTCAGCTTCGGATGAAGACGTCAATATGATTTTTGGTTCAGTAATTAATGACGATTTAAAAGACGAAATTATTGTAACAGTTATTGCAACTGGCTTTAATGAAGAACAATTGATGGCGGCAAGACCTGCGCGAGGTGCAGGATTTGGTGGCTCTATGCAAGGTGGTCGACCAAAGGCACCAACACGTGAACAACAGCCTGAACAGCCTCGTGAGCGTCGTAGAGAAGAACAGGATCGCTTTCAGCAACCTGAACCAGAGGAACGACAGCAGTCCTCACACACGCAGCAAAACAGTCAAGCAGACGATGGATTAGACATTCCAACATTCTTAAGAAATCGTCGACGTAAATAAACAAACTAAAAGCTTTCTAGTGAGCAGATCATTGCTTACTAGAAAGTTTTTTTGTTTTCCATTTTAGTTTAGGTCCACTACGTTGATTGTAGCGGAAGGTGCGACTCCGGTGGGATGAAGGTGGAACTGGTGAGACCCCAAAGGAGCGTTTTTGTGACGAGGAAGCTCACCAACCGCCCAACCGTAAGCGGAAATCAACAGATTTCATGAGGAAATTGGTTGGAAAGGATTTTTCAGTGGTCTCTTAAGAATTACGGTGTTTTTTAGAATAAAAAGTCGAACGGTTTATTGGAAAATATACGCAATCTGACAAGAAAATAATTTCGAGCGTGCTATCGTTAATACGAGGGAGGTTGACCTATGTATGCGGAGATGATCATCGGGCTAAATATGCTCTTTAATTTTGCCGTTTTGTCATTCGCAAAAAAGATTGGAAACGTTCAGGTGAAGCATCGTCGCCTTCTGTTTGCCTCTTTTATGGGTGCACTTCCTGTGACGTTATTTCCAACTTCTCTCATTGCAGTGATCCTTTCATTTTTTGTGATGACAAGCGTAGCGTTTGGCACAGTATTTAGGCTATGGAAAAAGTCCGCAGCACTGGTGTTGATCGGAGCAGTTTTTGCTGGTGGTTTATTAACGGCATTTCAATACCGAATGGAGACCCCAAGC
>JARIDM010000055.1 GCA_029263945.1 Sporosarcina sp. | reverse complement strand
TCAGCGTGAGCTCAACATTACGATGATTTATGTTACGCATGACCAAGTCGAGGCGATGACGATGGGCGATCGCATTATGATTTTACATGAAGGAGAAATTCAGCAAGTTGGAAAACCTATTGAAATTTATAATAACCCAGCGAATCCTTTTGTGGCAACATTTATTGGCGCACCTGCGATGAATTTAGCAAATGCGGTAGTCGACGTAGTTGGCAACGAACTGATCATTGACGAAACGATAAGCGTGCCGATTCCAACAGAAAGTTTGGAGACGCTAGTAAATCGAGAACTTATCGCGGGCATACGCCCAGAACATTTGCGCATTGGGGCAAAAGAAACTGCGGAAAATTATAAAATTTATGTGACGGTCACAAACGTCGAGATACTTGGGAACGAAACGATTTTCTCGTTTAAGTTAGCGGATGCAGAGTGGATGGTGAAATGGAGTGGTCAGTGGCATGTGAATTTGGGAGACATCGTTCCGATTGAATTAGATTTTGAATCCCTTTGTCTTTTTGATGCCGAAACAGAAAAATTAGTGAAAAAGCCAACGAACGTTGCGAGTCATGTGATCCAACATGAGGTGATGCTGTGAATACCGCGGAGAAAGTAGTTTTTTGGCAACGGATTTCTAGTGGAAGAACAGCGCTTCTTTACTTATTGCCTTCTATTCTATTATTTTCAGTATTTATTTTCTACCCGATGTTTAGAACGATTTACTTAAGCTTTTTCTTAACAAATCAGGCAGGAGAAGCCGCTCTATTTGTTGGTTTTGAAAATTATGCATACTTACTACAGTCTTCTGAATTCCTAAATAGTATGAAGGCTACGTTTTTATTTGTCTTTTATACAGTTCCCGTTTGTGTGATCATTGCGTTGTTTTTAGCGCTTCTAGCGAATGAAAAGTTAAAGGGGATTGGTTTTTTTAGGACCATTTATTCCTCTACGATGGGCGTTTCCGTAGCAGCCTCTTCCGTTATTTGGCTCTTTCTATTTCATCCGAGTATCGGTATGTTTAACCGTCTATTATCCATGTTGCATTTACCACAAGTTCAATGGTTACTCGATCCAGAGTGGGCATTGTTATCCGTTTCTGTTTCTACGATTTGGATGAATCTAGGGTTTTCGTTTTTAATCATACTGGGTGGTTTACAAAATATAGATGAGCATCTCTATGAGAGTTCGCGTATAGACGGGGCAGGCTACTTTCATAGATTAAGGCGCATTACAATTCCAATGTTATCACCAACGTTGTTTTTCATCGTCACGATTACACTTATAAACGCTTTTCAATCTTTTGGTCAAATCGATATATTGACAAAAGGTGGCCCTTCACAGTCTACAAACTTAATTGTTTATTCCATTTACAGAGAGGCCTTTATCAATTATCAATTTGGAACGGCAAGTGCACAAGCGGTCTTTTTATTTATCGTGATTCTCATTGTGACCCTTCTTCAATTTAAATTATTGGAGAGGAAGGTGCACTACCAATGAGTATGAGTTTACCAAAAAAAATCATATTTTACTTGTTGATTTGTTTAACGTCTTTGGTTGTGTTCTTTCCCATTTTGTATGCTGTGATGATTTCATTCATGACGGGTCCTGAAATCATTAAAGGAAATTTCTTTCCGAGCTCATTCCAGTTCGACAACTATGCAAAAGTATTCGATCGACTCCCATTACTAAAATACTTGGTCAATAGCTTTGTTGTGTCCTTCACTGTCATGATTGGACAGCTTATTGTTTGTAGTTTAGCAGCATATGCCTTTGTTTTTATGCCTTTTCGAGGGAGTAATACTGTCTTCTTTCTATTCATTTCGACGATGATGATTCCGTGGGAAGCGACGATGATTCCAAACTTCTTCATTATTCAAAAGTTG
>JARIDM010000180.1 GCA_029263945.1 Sporosarcina sp. | reverse complement strand
GAAATCGAAATGCCTTCCATCCAAATCATATCCTTCACACCTTTCCGAGCGTTAATTGTAGTTTACCCTGTTGAGAATCTGATAAGCTTATTCGTAGAAGATCTTTTAGGAGGAACGTACATGATTAATTTATTAACATCTCATGCATCTGTTAGAAACTATAAAGATGAACCCCTTTCAACTGAAACACTTCACGCCATTATTCGTGCTGGTCAACACGCCTCTACCGCAAATTTCGTGCAAGCTTATTCAGTCATTCATGTCACGGATGAACAAAAGAAAAAAGAACTTGCAGAACTCTCCAAAAATCCGCAACAAATCTTAACCGCAGGTGCAGTGCTTGTATTTTGCATGGATTTTTATCGGGTCGAGAGAGCAGCACAACTGATAAACAAAACAATCGATCCAACGTATGCTGAAAACTTACTGGTAGCGACGACAGATGTGGCGCTCTTCGCGCAAAATATCGCCATTGCCGCAGAGTCAAAAGGGTTAGGCATTTGCTATATCGGAGGTGTACGCAATGCACCAGAAGCAATTAGCGAACTACTCAACCTGCCTAAAGGTGTGGCACCGATGTATGCCATGTCCATCGGTGTACCCGCTGAAGCCAATGAAGTAAAACCTCGTCTTCCGATTGAAGCCGTCTACCATGAAAATGAGTATCAGTCAGAGAAATACGACGAATTGATACCCACTTACGATCAAGCCATGAATAACTACTACAAAACCCGCGGTGCCAATCAAAAAGACGCCGCCTGGTCTGATTCGATGGCAACGTTTTTAGGTGAGCCGAGACGTCCACATATGAAGGCGTTTTTACAAAAACAAGGATTTGATTTTAAATAGGAGTCGATGATATGGAATTTGAAACATTACGAGCCACATTAACTGAAAGACTCACGAATGGTCAATTTATCACGGGGACCATCAGCCAACCACGGATGAAATCGGATGAATTAAAACGGATTCGGTTGAAACCAATCGAACTCCGTGGAGACTTTTATATTCAATTTGAATCCCAATATGAACGCGTCTTAAATCATGAAAACATTCGGGTTGAAGACGTAGATGAAAAACTACAAGAAGTGCTTGAACGCTTTCGACAAATTCACTTGGAGTTTTCCAATGAAAAAGTCCACGTACAACTTTCTAAAAAGTTCAAAGTGCTGTGGAAATCAGAAGAAATTGCCTCTACGAAAACGGTTGATTTGGCCCATAATCGAAAAAAGCAATACTTGTTAGATCCGAGCACACCTTATCCTTTTTTAGTTCGATTAGGGGTGCAAACCGCAGAGGGCAAAGTAAAAAACCAACACCAAGACAAATTCAGGCAAATTAATCGATTTGTAGAATTTATTGACGACACGCTCGCTCACTTACCGCAAGACCGTACCATTCGGATTTTAGACTTTGGTTCGGGTAAATCTTACCTAACTTTTGCGCTTTATCATTATTTACATGTTGAAAAAGGATTGGACCTTAAAGTTACAGGACTCGACCTAAAAAAAGAAGTCATTGAGGAATGTAGCCTCATCGCAAAAGACCTTGGATATGAAAACCTTGAGTTTCTCGTTGGAGACATTAATGATTACAACGAAGAAACCGCTGTCGATATGGTTGTCACGTTACATGCGTGTGATGTGGCGACGGATATGGCGCTGGGACGCGCTGTAAAATGGGGTGCAAAAGTGATTTTAAGCGTGCCTTGTTGTCAACATGAATTATTCTCACAGGTTCAAGCGCCTGCACTAGATGTCATGCTGCAACACGGGCTCATGAAAGAACGATTCTCCGCGCTTGCGACAGATTCCATTCGTGCGGAGTTATTGTCACTCGTTGGATATGATTCGCAACTCCTCGAATTTATCGATATGGAACACACGCCAAAAAACATCTTAATTCGTGCTTACCTAACAGGTAGAAAAGCATCTACAGAAGACTTTACACGTTATGAAGATTTTAGAAATTTATTGAACGCAAAGCCTTTTCTTGAAAAGGAATTAGGCGATTTATTGTCACATTAAAAAAACCCTTCTTCACACGTGAAGAAGGGTTTTTTATAAGCAATGCATCGCTTCTTTTGCCTCTTCCCAAGGCACTTGATAGCCTTTCCCGTGCAATAAAAAAATGGAGTTTGACGTATAAGCTGGATCAGCATTTTTATCGTAGCCGATAGTTTCAATTACTTGTTCGGGATTGTGACAAACACCATATCCTCCGAACTGTAAACTGAGTACCCCCTTCCCATTCGTCACTGCTGCAAAAACCGTGCTGTAATTCATAAACGTTGCGACAGGCGCTCGTCCAGTTATCAACGTCTTGTCCCCCATTGTTTCTGGCGGTTCAAAAGTGCCATATGCTTGTTGAATATCCGACAACACACGACCGATGTGTTCACTGTCAACTTTAATTTTCACCTCATAATACGGTTCCAGAAGTACATTCTTTGCTTGCTCTAGCCCTTGTCGGAGTGCCCTGTAGGTAGCTTCTTTAAAGTCTCCGCCCGACGTGTGTTCATTGTGGCTTCTGCCCGTTAATAAAGTAACTTTGACGTCGGTCAGACTGGAGCCTGTTAACAAACCGTGATGCGCACGTTCAAATAGGTAGTGTTGCACAAGGTTTTGATTGCCCGTTGACAAATGATTTGCGTGACAAGTATTTTCAAAGTGAATGCCACTTCCCCGTTCGGAAGGTTCTATTTTCAAGTGAACTTCTGCATAATGACGTAACGGCTCAAAATGGCCATAACCAGTGACTGTTGAATCTATGGTCTCCTTATATAAGATTTTCGGATCAGTAAAGGTGACCTTCATGTGAAAACGTTCAAAAACAACTTGTTGAAGGACTTCTAATTGAATGAGCCCCATCACATGGACATGGATTTCTTGAACTTGTTCGTCCCACTCAACATGTAATGACGGATCTTCTGCATCTAAGAGATAAAAACATTTCAAGACATCTTTGACATGTATCCCAGCATCAAAACGAACTGTCGAAGTTAACGTCGGACTCAACGAATAGGTCGCTTTTTCACTTAAAGCACCAATCCCATGGCCAACAACTGCATTCGTTAATCCTGTCACCGCAAAAAGTTCACCTGCATGAACTTCTTCAATCCGTTTAAACCGATGACCGTTATAGACTCTAATTTCAGTAATCTTCTCTTTATGTATGCCGTATTTCACTTCATCACGAACCCTTACTCTACCTTGTAAAGCTTTCATAAAAGTGACGCGGTTGCCGTTCTCGTCGTGACGAATTTTATAAACCCTCGCTGCAAATTCACCGTCGTCTGCATAAGATGTCTTTGTGAGCCGATCTAACTTGTCAAAGAACTCCATCACGCCGAACTCTTTCAGCGCAGATCCACTTGTACAAACAAAGAACTTATTTGTTTGTATCATCACTTTTAGGCGCGTGAGCCATAAATCTTCATCATAACCTTCCGTCAAATAATGTTCTAACAAGACTTCGTCACGCTCTGCGATAAATTCGATTAACGCATCGTTCATCACACCATTCGTTAATGATGTCGTGCAATCAAAGACATGTTCAGATAGATTTCCTTGTATGTCTTTGAGGACAGCCGCTACGTTCACACCTTCTCGATCGACTTTATTGATAAAGAAAAAAGTAGGAATTTGATGTTTCTGCAATAGATGCCAAACTGTTTCGGTATGTCCTTCAACACCTTCCGCCGCATTAATAATAATCACGGCGTAATCCATCACTTGAATCGAGCGTTCCATTTCAGGTGAAAAATCGACGTGTCCTGGTGTATCGATTAACGTATAAGTGGTGCCGTTATAGCTGAGCATTGCCTGGTCAGCGAATACGGTAATCCCACGGTTTCTTTCAATGTCATGGCTGTCTAGAAAAGCGTCTTTGTGATCGACACGTCCTCTTTGACGAATGCTCTTTGTTTGGTAAAGGAGTTGCTCAGAAAAAGTCGTTTTCCCAGCATCTACATGGGCTAAAATTCCAATGGTTTTATACATATGATCCCCTCACTTCATTTCTCACATGAAACGCTCGTTGTACATGGGTTTATTTATCATCCAAAAATGTTATGCTAAAGACTAACGAAAGATAGGAGGTCCTCATTATGAAGTACTCAGCAACTAAAATGGAACAGCTTGTGAAAAATAGCCCTAAACTAGAAGCACGTTATCATAAAGTCATGAAAGAACTTGAACTCGATAAACATCACGCATTAAAGGCATTATATCATGCGGAAGTGAAAGACGGCGGCAGACATCAACGAGATTATCAAGAACTTTAATTCAGCGTTACCGCTTTAAATACGTACCCGTCTCGTTCCATTTCTGTACCAAATTGAACTTGCAGTCGCTCCGAAAAAATCGGTCCATCGATTACGACGGTATGAAACTCTCCAGATTCACCGCATGCGTCAATCCCTAATGATTCCAGTTCATCCATGAATTCAATCGTGAACTTGCGACCGATAAAATGGACTGGCATCATTTTTGTATTGACAACAATGACATAAGCTTCAAATCCTACATCAATAAATTCTTCTAATAATTGTCTACGAGGCGTCATCCATAAAGGGTGAATCGCTTCCATATCAACGGTTGCACATGTCTCTTGGACCCACTTTAAGTGATCTTCTACATCGATATCACCAAAAACGGCTGCTGGAATGCCTTTTGCAACACAGGTTTTCATCGCATCTAAAAACTGATCTTGATAACCATTCCAATCAGCTCCGCGTGTCATTAACGGGACGCCTAGACTTTTCGCCTGGGCTTCAACCACTTCAAAGGGCAATGCATGAGATTTCGACTGTTTTTCATCTGGCTCAAACATTGTCCATAACTTTTTCGGGATCGCTCCTGCATTCACTGCGCGGTAATAAGCAAGCGCAGAATCTTTCCCACCACTCCACGACGCAACAAAGGGTTTGTTTTTCATCTCGTCATCTCCTTACAAGTATAAATTTTATTGAAAAAAAGGTTGTCTGTTTCATCACTAAAGTGAATGGTAGACAACCTTTTTCTATTTAAGATTCCAAACCGAATTCACCGTGCAACCCTTTACGAGTTGCCAATCATTTTCGAAGGATCCACGTATTCATCGAACTGCGCTTCTGTTAAGAGCCCAGTTGCAAGTGCCGCTTCTTTTAATGTTGTGCCATTCGTATGTGCTGTTTTAGCGATCTTCGCCGCGTTTTCATACCCAATATGTGGGTTCAGCGCCGTGACAAGCATTAATGAATTTTTAACATGTCCATCAATGACTTCACGATTTGGCTCAATGCCTACTGCACAATTGTCGTTAAAGCTGATCATTGCGTCTGACAAAAGTGTCACTGATTGTAAGAAGTTATAAATGATGACTGGTTTAAAAACGTTTAGCTCAAAGTTGCCTTGGCTCGCTGAGAAACCAATTGTTGCGTCATTCCCCATTACTTGAGCGACAACCATAGTGATGGCTTCACTT
>JARIDM010000049.1 GCA_029263945.1 Sporosarcina sp. | reverse complement strand
CAATCGTTTATCATTGTGACTGCCATTCCTGTTTCATTACTTTTACTCCCAACCTTCTGGGCTGCACCAAAAGTAGTCAAAATTATGTATGAAGAACAGTTTGGGATGACAAAAAGAAAATAGCTGTCAATTTACTAAAAATAAGACAGACGAGAATAAGCACATCAATTAGCACTGCCATTGGTGGTGCTTTTTCCATTATAAAATTGAAGTTTATTTTTCAATTTCGTTTCATCGTAGAATTGCTAAACAAGCAACACCAATTGACAGTAGCGTTATTGCAATACTTACAGATAAACTCCCTAAAATACTTAAAACAGGTGCAAATACTTATTTCAGAACTGCCTTTGTTCATTAAATCGTAAGTTAGTAGAAATTACGGCCATTTAAATCGATCAACAATTCAGCTTAATTTCCCAATTTTATACCTTCCTCTTTTAACTGATTAATAATCAAGTGCTTTATCACTTCTATATACCCATTCTCTATTACAGTAAGCTTTTCACTATCTTGAAAAGTAAACGCATACTGCCATCTGCTATCTCCAGAAGGTCCTGGTTTATATAGGACTTGCTCAATGTCATCCCATTGATACATATACGCTCTTGTTGAAAAAAATAGATGATATGAGATCGCGTCTGTTCCAATTGCAATGGTTTTTTGAGAGGCCATGTAAAAACATAAAGCACTGAGCAAAAAGGTACCTATGCCGAGAAAGATAGATGATTTATTTCCCCATAGTAAATAAACAAGTAATGCACTTACAAATAACAATAAACACCCAACAAAATAAAGTAAGTATGATTCGTTCGTTACGTACAAAACGATGTGGGATGAAGAATGCTATAATGTGTTAGCAATCGCCCTTGGGAATAATAAAGTAAAGAGGGGCGTTATTATAAAGATCCCCATTGCAATCACTACAAACCATTCTCTACTTTCACTTTTTCTTAGCATAAGCCTCATCCTTTCGAATAACGGCTTCTCATTTATAAATAATCTTCATTATGAAAGGATAAAGCTACCACTGAAGAACATAGCTACTCCTATGAATGATCAGTTAAGAGAGGTTGTTTAGAAATAACAACACCATCCTCATCTGCGTAAACGTATTCGCCTGGCCGCCAGTCGACGCCACCAAAGTGAAGTATGCCATGACGTTCTCCAATGCCATTTTTCTTACTTTTTAACGGATGTGTTCCTAATGCTAGAATGCCCACATCTATTTTAGCGAGATCAACCGAGTCTCTAACATAACCATTTATAATTAGCCCTGATAGATTTCTTGATTGGGCGATGCCTGCTAAACGATCGCCAAGAAGTGCACATCGATTAGAACCACCGCCGTTTACAACAATGACCGACTCTTTTGGTACATTTTCAAGCGCTTCCAAGAGGAGCACGTTATCCTCATACACATTTACTGTTTCAATCTTTCCGGAAAATCGTGTCTTTTTTCCAAAAGAAAGGAATGCAATCGTACTAATCTGCAATGAATCTGAATGCTCGTCACATAAATCAGTCGTTTTAAAATTTACCAATGAAATCACTCCTCATATCTTTCTGTCTTACATCCTAATAAACTTTCTTCTTCTATTATATCAAAGGCATCGAACAAAACCTTCGGAATACTTAAATTATTTTAAATACATGACTCGGAAGGTCATCAAATAACCCAAAACAAAGAAGCATATTTACAGCCTCCCCACAATAATTACAGCGTAAAATGGCATAAAACCATTGCCGTTTCGCGTTACTTTTCATCTACTTTAAACGCATTACACTTCTGTGGGACCCGAACGGTTTAGCCCAGGTAACTTTTCACATTCACCTTCTTTTAATTTAATAATCGGATTTTACGGCTATACAATCTCGATAGATCGTTATAGCAGTTTATCGCATGAATGAAATTGTCTCCTATATCGGTATTTCTTAAAACCTTCTGCCGGGCCTAAAGAATTTATATATTGCCACTAAAAAACGCCCTTTACTTCTTCAACTATAGATAAATCTTAAATTGACTATCTTTTCCGTCTACTATATAATTTTGGTAATACCAGATTAATAATTGGTCTTACCAAAAATCGATAGGAGGAATGTTCATGAACAGTAAGTACATTAAAGAGTTTGTTACGTTTCCAGATATTACGGTGATGCTACTGCTATTTATTCCACTTATGGGCTATACCTTTTCAAACACCTTGCAGATAGGCACTTGGATTGCTTTCATATTGGGCATGGCTACCTATGCCTTGAGCGAGTATGTAATCCATAGGTTTTTATTTCACATGAAAACCCCCACAAATCCTTTTCTATTAAAAACAATTAAACGGTTGCATTTCGATCATCATGTAGACCCTAACAATTTAAAGTTGTTATTTTTACCTCTTTGGTTTAGTCTGCCTGGTTTTTCAATCTTCGCCCTCATTTTCTACATCATTACAAGCAGTTTTCAATTGACGATTGCTTATCTCGCAGGAATCATTGTTTATTTTATGTATTATGAATGGAAGCATTACATTGCGCATAAGCCCATTCAACCACGTACGGAAATGGGAAGAAAAATTAAGAAAGCCCATCTTTGGCATCACTTTAAAAATGAAAATTACTGGTTCGGCGTCACCCATACCTCTGTGGATAAAACATTTGGAACGTATAAAGATCAGCAATCAGTTGCGAAAAGTGAAACAGCTAAAAATTTGGAGAAGCGCACGTAAAAGGAGACAGTACAATGAACCGAACAGCAATTGTTGAAAAAGAACTCATTAAAGCAATTCTCCAAGGAGATTATCAAGCAGGAAGTCAGATGGAAACGGAAAGAGAGTTGGCCACAAGATATGCGCTAGGACGCCCTGCCATTCGAGAAATCTTGCAACGACTGAGCCACGGCGGTTGGTTGACACTCAAAACAGGGAAACGTGCGGTGGTAAATGATTATTGGCACGAGGGGAACATCACCACAATCGTCGATATGATGGCATACTTTGAACAAGTACCAGATGCTTTTGTCCTCTACTTTTTAGAAATGAGAATTGCATTGACCCCACAATATGTAAAAAATGCAATCACACGCAATCACCTTAAAGTAGTTGGCTTACTTGCAGAAATTGATGACTTACCTGATTCCCAAGAAGCTTTTGCTTTATACGATTGGAAGATGCAACAAGCGTTAGCCAGATTAGCAGTGAACCCTATTTTTTCACTTGTGCTCAATAGCTTCGAACCTGCCTATGTTAAAATGGCCATGAAATACTTTGATAATTCTTTTCGGCGTGAAGCATCACGCAGTTATTATAAGAAGTTATTAGCCATTGCATTAAAAGGCGATGGTCAACAAGCGGAAGAACTCGCCCGTTCAATGATGGAAAAAAGTTATACTTTATGGCAAAGTCAGTTATCACCGGATGAAAAGATTGGTGTGAAATTCCGTTTGAATGAAATACAATAAAGTAGATACACGTGAACAGATGCTTTCAATAATAAGGGCATTGTGCTTTTCACGGGGACGTTTGATCAAGGGGGGACTTAACATTATAAAAATGTGTATACGCTTTTTATCCATTGTCATCTTAACCGCAGCACTCTTTAATGTATTTCCTGCATCAGGGAATGCGGATAACGCAGAACAATCCATTACAATCCTTTTTACGCATGATTTACATGACAATTTCCTACCGTTTGAAGTGATAAAAGAGGAAGGTAAACTCACCGTCGGAGGGTATGCGAGATTGTATAGTGCCATTCAAGCAGAAAGAGAAAAAGATCCCGATGCCCTATTAGTCGATGCGGGAGATTTCGCAATGGGAACTTTGTTTCAAACCATTTATACAACAGATGCGCCTGGACTTCGAATGATGGGCAAAATGGGTTATGATGCCGTCACATTTGGCAATCATGAGTTCGACTTTAGAGCAGAAG
>JARIDM010000277.1 GCA_029263945.1 Sporosarcina sp. | reverse complement strand
GATGCTTTTGATCAACTACTTAATTTAATTGAAGTGCAAAAGTTTTTTAAACGAACGAAGGTCCGATGAAGGTTATAAGACAGATCCTGCGTTGGGGGTTAAGCCCCGACGCAGGATCTATTTTATTGAACAAGCGCTGCGTGAGCAATGTTGGCCTTGTAGCGACAATCTATTTGCTATGCTAAACAATGAAAGTGATCATTAATCATTTGATGAGGGAATAGAGGAGTTATTTTATGAAAAAGAATTCAGAAGACCTAGCACTGTACGTAAATTCAACTGAAGCACAGCAATCGCTCTACAAGCGTTCTTTAGTAGTTGTTGTTCTTTCGCAAATTTTCGGCGGTGCTGGACTTGCAGCTGGGATCACGGTTGGGGCTTTGCTTGCGCAAGAAATGTTGGGGTCAGAAAGTTCAGCCGGACTTCCAGCTGCACTATTTACGTTAGGTTCAGCATTTGCCGCCTTCGTAGTAGGACGGATCTCGCAGCGTCATGGACGTAGATATGGTTTGTCCATCGGTTTCATCGCTGGTGGCCTAGGTGCGATCGGCGTTGTCATTGCAGCTGCGATGGGAAATGTCTACTTGTTATTTCTCGCTTTGTTTATTTACGGCGCTGGAACGTCAACAAATTTACAAGCGCGCTATGCAGGTGCTGATTTGGCAAATGAAAAGCAACGGGCTACTGCGATTAGTATCGCCATGGTTTCTACAACGTTTGGTGCTGTTGCGGGGCCAAATTTAGTGACGCCGATGGGTAAATTTGCAGAAGTTTTTGGGCTACCAGCTTTATCGGGCCCTTTCATTTTAGCAGCTGTCGCTTATTTACTTGCAGGTTTTATTTTCCTATTATTCTTACGACCCGATCCATTTTTAGTCGCAAAAGCAATTGCAATTGCAAAGGAAAAAAAGATTCACCAATTAGCTGTTGACGCAGGTCAAGGAATCACTAATACTGTGAATCGATTAGGCATCATTGTGGGTGCGCTTGTGCTTATTTTATCGCATATGGTTATGGTTGCGATTATGACGATGACCCCGATTCATATGCAAAGTCATGGTGCGGCATTATCAGCAGTAGGCATGGTAATTGGTTTACATATTGCTGCGATGTATTTACCGTCACTTGTGACAGGAATGCTTGTCGATAAAATCGGACGTCCAATTATGGTCATTGCCTCAGGTTTGACATTGGCATTGTCCGGCATTTTGGCGGCATATGCGCCTGGGGATTCTTTGTTTTGGATTATCGTTGCTTTAATGTTGTTGGGATTAGGTTGGAATTTTGGCTTAATCAGTGGGACTGCGATTATTATTGACGCAACGGATATGAAGACAAGAGCTAAAACACAAGGTGCTGTGGATGTGTGGGTCGCATTAGCGGGTACGGTTGGTGGCTTGTTGTCTGGAATGATTGTTGCTTACTCAAGTTTTGGTGTCCTCGGTCTTATCGGTGCTTATTTAGGGCTCTTATTCATTCCGTTAATGATATGGGTACGACTAAAAGAACAGAAAGGTACTGATTAATCGCTATTTAAGGATACAGTTAGAAGGGAGAGATGCTGAATGGACTATGTACTTGATCATCTTGGAATCGCAGTGAGAAGTATTGAAGACGCGCTTCCTTTTTACACCGATGTATTAAACGGCGAGATTGTAGATCGTTATACAAGCGAAGCACCAGGTGTCGAGGTGCATGTTGCAGTTGTAAAAACAAATGACAGGATTATTGAGTTATTAGAACCAACAAACAAAAATTCCCCCATTGCTCGGTTTATAAAGCAAAAGGGGAAGGGGGTTCATCATGTTGCCTACCGTGTTGACGATCTGGATAAAGCGATTCTTGAAGCGAAAACCAAAGGCGTGCGCTTTCTAGAAGATACCTTACGCACCAATGCACGTGGACGAAGACTGATCTATGTGAACCCAGCTTCTACAGAGGGAACACTTATTGAACTTTGTAGTTATCCAGTAAATAATTGAAGCTTATTAGAATAACAATACCTCCAAAAACTTGTGCAGGTATTGTTATTTATTTTCTAGTCCACGACGTTCAATCGTTCCCCAACTTCTTTTGCCACGCATCGCCGCTAAAATCCCTTCGACTCGCCAGATTAATGTGAGGGGGCGATACCACAACGCCTCTGTTAAGGATAATATGAGTAGACGCGTTAAGTCTTGAATTTTAGGGAAAGTATCTTGGCTCCATGCATCTAGTAAGACGGAAGTCATGGAGAACATGGAGCCGTATAAAATAAATAGCATGCCGAGCATGACTGCAAACAAGAGATGGGCATCTCCCATGAAAATAGAAATTAACATAAACAAATACCCGGATAATTCAATAACAGGCCCTAACAATTCAATGAAAAAGAAATAAGGAAAAGAGACCATGCCAACGCTACCATATTTCGGATTTAACAGCATTGTTTTATGCGCCCATAAACTTTCAGCTAACCCTTGATGCCATCGTTTTCTTTGCATGCGCAGGCCAGCAAAATCAGCTGGAGATTCTGTCCAACAAACTGGATCTGGCGTAAAAACGATTTCCTTCTCATGTTGATCTTTTCTAGCTTGGTGATGGAGTCTCACAACAAGTTCCATATCTTCTCCAACTGTTTTACGTGAATAACCACCGACGTCAATTACTTCTTGCTTAGAAAACACACTAAAAGCCCCAGAGATAATGAGTACTAAATTATGGCGACTTAACGCAATTCTGCCCATGAAGAATGCACGCATATATTCAATGATTTGCATTACAACGAGCGTTTCAGAAGGTAAGTGAACATTGGTTACTTTCCCCATTTGAACGTCTGATCCATTTGCAATCCGAACATTCCCCCCCGTAGCGATAACTTTTTTATTGGATTCAATAATTGGTTTCATCACGCGGATTAAAGAGGACTCATCTAGAATTGAATCCCCGTCCATCGAACAGAAATAGGGAAATCTTGAGAGGTTAATCCCAGCATTTAGTGCATCTGCTTTTCCACCGTTTTCCTTCGTTAAGAGGGAAAGGTTAGGATGAATCTCTGATTGGAAGATTTGCCCATAGGGTTCTGTTTCAAGTAACATTCGAACGGTTCGTTTAACGGGTTTCATTTGAAAGTGCTCAATCATAATTGCTTCTGTTGCGTCAGATGATCCGTCATTTACGACAATGACTTCGTACTGTGGATAATGTAGCGTTAACAAACTAAACACATTACTAATAATGCCTGCTTCCTCATTATAAGCAGGCACTATAATAGAAACGGGTTGAGCGTAAAGTGACTTTATATTTTCTTCGTCGATCATATGCTTATCCAGTCGATGTTCTTTTTTTAATTGCACCAAAGCAACGATCAGCATAGATGTATAAGCGATTAAAACGATTATCATGTAGACCAATATAATGTATCCATAAAATGCAAACATGGAAGAAGTCACAGTAGATATATCCATACACTTACCCCCCTTTCAGCATCTCATTCGCCATTTCAACCGCATAAGTGTCTGTTGAGTCTTGGACGACATTTTGAAGCGCAATATCACCCGTGCGAATGGTGCGTAAAGAAACAGCTGCTTGTTTTCGAACTTGATAAACTGGATCTGTTAATAAGATTTTCAATTTCTCATATGCGATTTCAAAAGGCGCATTTGCAAAAAGCTTTGCAGCCATCAGTCTTTCCTCCCAAATCGGGGAAGTTACAAATCTTTCGGTCTTTGTAATTTCCGGGAATGCATCAATACGTGCGATAGATTTCAAAGCGCGTATTCTCATTTCAGGATTTTTTTCACTATCTAAACAGTATTCCAACAAGGGAAGTAATCCAATATAATGTTTATCCCCAATCACGTCAATGATGACATGCTTGACAACGACAGGAACTTCGTCAAATTGTCGTGCGAGTAATGCGAGTTGTTTTTCTGATAAAGGGGTGATCAATCGCCGATAATCAAATTCACCTAATGGAAGTGTTGGATTTAAAAAGTAAGGGATGAATTTTGTCGGTTTCATCATCGCAATTATTTTATACATTAATAACACTTCTTCTTTTGTATAGGTCTTATTATTTCTTATCATTGCTTCAATATCATTCAACATGAACTGTAAATTAAAGACAATAATTCGCTGCAGCGTATTCATTCGAATGCTCCACTTTTTACTTTTCAACGCATTGTGATAAAAACCTTCTAAATAAGTTTCGATGAAGTGAAAAGCCTGCGTATGAATCCGTTTGGAATTAAAGTTTTTCTGAAGACGATAAAGGACTTCGTCCGCAGCTTCAATTTCAACGGAATTTGAAGGGGCTAAGACGTCCATATCAATCTCGCCTTCAATTAAATATAAATACCAATCACTTTCTGTTCTTTTAATGTAAGCGTCAATTTTAGCCCGTCTTTTAGTCGTTTTGAGCTGATTCACCAAAATAAGGCTGAATAATCCCAAGATAATGACGAGAATGAATAAAATGCCAACCGCAATTACGAATAACGTCGTATTCATGAGTATAGCCGTCCAAGAAGTTTTTTCACTTGTGCTTCAAATAATTTAGGATTAAACGGCTTCACAATATACTCATCTATGCCGTGCTCATAAGCATAAATCATTTCTTCCTCTGACGTGCGTCTGGTCATCATAAAGATGTGGAATTTCCGTTCATTCGGCATACCTCTTAAGGCATGTAATACATCAATGCCGTTTTTCCTAGGCAGTACATCGTTTACAATGACAAGATGGGTATGTGCGGACTGATACCAATCCGATTCAAGAAAATCGAAACCATCGTAAAAAATCTTCACGTCAATTTCCACATCTTCAAGCACTGCACGTTCTAGTAAATTAGATAAGATTTGCGTGACAAGAGGATCTTCTTCTAAAATACTCACCCTGATGATAATTTTTTCTCGTTGTTCAAACGTATCTACAATGACATAGGGGAGCGCGCTTCCACTGCTTAAAACTGCAGAAACCGCCTCGCGTCCCGAATGGATGACCTCTTCGATCGCCGCTTGTCCGTTAGCAATTTCAAGAATGCTTGCACCAACATCTTTTAAATGATGGCCTTTTTCTTGAAAGCTTTCGAAAATTCGTTTGACAAAAATTTCCGCTTCACTTTTATATGCATTTGTGAGGAGTATTTGATACGGATTTGGCGCAGAAAACCGAAAGGCTATATCTGTATCCCGAATTCTGCTTTGTAAATGTTTTTCCCATTTGTCAGAACAGTTGATTGGAACGCTAATGAAGACAAGTGTAAACGTCGTATGAAACCTTCTGTTTGAAGACAATTGAAGCGCATAGAGTGTTTCAAATAATTCACCGTCAAGGATGGATCTATTTATATACTGCTCTGGCATTTGGCTCTCTCCTTTCAATACTGCTTCATGTATGCATTCACTTGAGGAATCAGTGAGGCTTCGGTCATGATATAAGTGAGTCCCTGTTCCTGTTCAAGTAAAGGAAGAAGTTTATCTGCATAATCATCTAACAGGTCAATTGTAACAAGTGAGACATTCATCTTTTTTGTTGCGTTCTCAATTTCACGGAGAACGTCTGCTGTTTCTGTACTTGCGGAGCGCAAATAAATCAGCTGAGCAACGCCGTTAGCTTGCGCAAAGGTTTCATATTCTTCTTTCGTTAGCATTGGACCGACGAGCATGTTGCGTTCGTGTTTTGTAATGTTACCCTTTGTAAGTTCTTGATCTTTAAATTCTGTACCTCTTGTTAATGAACCATATAACAAGCCTTCTGCAATTCGCATTGTTTTTTGTTGTTGAACAGGATCATCAGTCATAAAGTAAGTTAATTCTTTTGCATTCACTGCTTTTTGAATCATTTTATAAAGGGCATCCGCCGTCAATTCACTCACATCAGAGAACGTCTCAATGCCGTACCCACTCACAATTTTTTTGTCATCAGCTGTTGGTGTACAACCTACCATCATTTTACGGCCAATCCATTGCGTTGACTCACAAGAAAGTGATAATTCCGAAGGACCGATTAGTGTTTTATCCCAACTTAGGATTCCTTGTAACATGAGTATTGGCACAGAATCATTGAAATTATGAATATACACTTTTTCTTTAAGTGCTCGTGCTGCGGCTGCGACTTCCCGAACTTCATCAACCGTTGCTGTCTTTGAAAGCGGCATTTGTGTGAGTGAAAGTTCTACGTCATCTGTAATTTCTCTTTCTTTTAGGATCCATTGATTCTCTGCGTCTCCAGTGAGTAAAGACAGAATATGGCTTGTTTTTCCTCGCTTAATTCTTGTAAACCACTCTTCATCTGTTGGATAGGGCCCAAGTAAAATCTCTTCATCGGGAAAGTAAAATAAACCACCACGCTCTAATGTTGTCGGTTGTAAAAACTTTAGCTCGACGGTTTCACCGAGCTCTTCATTAACGACTTGTTTCACAACGTCGACACGGTGTCTACCTAGGTAACAGTGGACGTAATACCGCTTATCGTCCTCGTGAATAAGTGCTTTAACTTTGCTAATTGATACTGAATTATCCCCGACCCAAGGCAACATAGGTAAGGAGTGAACAGTAAGTCCTGCATCTTCAGCAGATTTCTTTTCTTTATCCAATAATGGCTTTTCAATTGGAAGCGTAGGGCTTAGTAGACTTATGATGCCGTCATATCCCTCCTCGTGGAGGCGTTTTAAATCGTCACCTTCTGGGTATGGTCCAAATGTAAATCGTTCACCTTCAACAACTTCACCTTGCGAGGATTGAACGATTCCAGTTCCTGTATTTAAAAAATAATAGAGCCCACCGATTAAAAGAAGCGTTGTAAAAATAACACCTGCAAATGTCATTTTCCAATAATTTTTTTTGACGATTAAGAAAAAATATAAAAAAGAGATGAAAAAACCAAAAACGACCCAACCGAAGACAAAGTATTTCATGATCGAATCGACCTTATATTGTGACCACTCTAAATCAGTAAAATATTGTTCAATCGGAACGACTGCGAAAAGCAAGAAGAAGATACCTCCGCCAACGCCAAGTGTGCTGAGAAATACAAACCAAAAAAGAAGTTTAATAAAATATCGGTTTTTTTCATGATTTGCCATTTAACTCACTCAACTTTCTCGTCACTAATTTCATTAAGGATTTTTGATAGCATAGGAAAATAACTATTCCAATAAAACTCAGAAGTATCTGTTGCAAAAAGTTGATAAAATTTCGGAAATAGTTGCCACTTCGTAAATGCTCGCTTATCAAAGTCTGCAAAATCCCCTGCAAAATAATACGTTTTGCTGTTCGCGTTATGAACTATTGCAGGAAATTCAGTTGGAATGCCTGCATCTTTCAAAAGGGCTGTTCCTTTTTCACTAAGATTTAAAGTGTAACGTGCAAGTTCAGTCGTGTCTGTATTTGGTTCTACGATGTCAAACCAATACATGTAAGGAGCCTTGCCCATAGAAGAGAACTGCTTTTTTCCTTCTGCCGTTGGGGCGAACTCTATGATACCTTCGCTTGCTTTATGATCTAAGATTACGACTTTTCCAGAGCTGTGATTAAGCGCAATGCCTTCATTCGTAAAGTTCCATGATTTTTCATATTGTGCCTCGTATTCTTGAATCAGCCAAGCGGGTACCTCTTCATTTGAAAAGTCAGGAAAGTAACGACCTGTCCATCCAGTCCACTGAACGCCTAAGTTTTTTTGCATAATATTACTAACAGATTCTTCCGTAGGAGAAGCAAAAGAGTTGAATTCTGCAATTAACGTCGTCTCTTCGCTTTTACTTGCCATAATGGCATTCCATTCGAGTAAGGTCATGCCGCCGTCAATAATTGTAGACCGCTCTCCGTCTGGAATGTCATCTAAGTCATCATCATAAACGCCATAAGTGTCAGTTACATAGATGAGGTCAGGCGTTTTCTCTGTTTTATAGATGGGGCCTGGTACTTTATCGTACGGATCAAACCCAAAATAATCTTTACCGATATCGTAGAGTTCGCCAGATGCATCGATTACTTTTTCATAGTCCAATACTTGGAATAAGCCATTATGTTCCCGGTAATCTTTTTTGGGGACTGTTTTATCAATGACATTTACTGTTAGCTGTTTGCTCTCTTTGAATGACCAAAATAATCTTGGAGATAAAGCAAGTAATACGACGAGTAGCAAAATGAGAAAACGTTTCATGAGCATCCCCCCTTTTCGTAGTTTATTATTTATATCGGGCTGAAGCGATTGAACCTTAATATGTATGATAGAAAACCGTAAATGAAAGTGTTGTATATGTCTGAAATAAAAACTTTAACGACTTCCTATGTTTGCGAAACTAAAATGAAGTAGGTAAACTAAAAAATAATGACTAGAAGGAGCGTTCCACTATGAAAAACAACAGTTTTTTAGGCTTTGTTATAGCGCTGACGCTCATTGTCGCATGTATAATTTATATACTAACTGGGAGAACAGCCATGAAACCAACTAAAATACAAGCAACTTGGCTTTGGCATACAGATCAAATTCAAGAAAAACCTAATGAAATTCTTCAGTTTTTAACTTCAAAAAAAGTGGCTACGTTATACTTGCAAGTTAATGAAGATATTCCAATAAAAGATTACGAGTTATTTCTACGTCAAGCAAAGGAAAATAACATCTCAGTACATGCACTTGGTGGCTCATCCAAATGGCTCTCCACTAAGAATGGCCAAGAAAAGCGAACAGCTTTTTTCGCCTGGGTGGAAAAATACCAACATTCTGTTGAAGCAGACGCAAGATTTATGGGGATTCACTTAGATGTAGAACCCTATACCAGGGACTCCTGGAATAGCAACTATGAAGAAACTGTAACCGCTTATCAAATGGTCTTAACAGAAGGAAAGCAACTAGCAGAAAAACTTGTGATTGAATATAGTTTAGACATTCCATTTTGGTTCAATAACCGTTTTTATCATAATGAATACGGGGAAGGTGTCTTGTCTGAATGGCTCATAGATCTTGCTGATCACGTGACAATTATGGCGTATAGAGACCAAGC
>JARIDM010000254.1 GCA_029263945.1 Sporosarcina sp. | reverse complement strand
ATATGTTGTTGTGGTGGTGGAGCAATAAAACCTAGTATGAAATTGATTGACTTATTAATAGTTCTGCTTAAAATTAAACAAAGACACCTTTTCATATGATAAGGTGTCTTTTGGTTGCTTTTATTCTGTTTTAACGAGATAACTGAACAGGATCGTTATAAGTAAAAGTAGACCTTTTGTGAAGTTAATTTTCAGGTGTGAAGACGCGTTGTCCGAGTTCTTTCTCGTATACAAAGAGCGCGTTTTTATCTTCGTTAATGCGTTTTAAATATTCGATGTGTGTGTCAAAAGTTGCTTCTTCTTCAACTTGTTCATCTAAAAACCATTGTAAAAATGAAATGGTGGCATGCTCTTTCTCTTGCCACGCTAAATCAGTTAAATCATAGAAGTTTTTTGTAACTGATTTTTCTTGTTCTAATGCATATTCAAAAGTATGCAAGATAGAGTCAAATTCAATTTTTGGTTCGGATATTGCCGTAATTTTTGCATGAATCCCTCGATCATTTAAATAATTGTAAATTTTCATCGCGTGAAAACGTTCTTCTTCAACTTGTTGAAGGTAAAAATTTGCGAATCCACCATAGTTTTCATTTTCACAATAAGCAGCCATGGCAAGGTAGGCTTGTGCAGCGTCGAATTCGTTATTCATTTGTTTATTTAAGGCATCAGCTAAATTTGCAGTAATCATTAAGACAGCTCCTTTTCACGAATGTATGTATCTACCATTATCATAACCTATTCTATTTCTTCTGCCTATGAATTGAATTTTAAAGAACTTTTCGAGGAAGATACTGTAAATCAAAACGACGTCATCAATGGCAGTTGAACTTCCCTGCAAAAGATGACGTCCTTTATAATTGTTTACTTTAATCGTTAAATCTTAGTACGCGCTCCAGCCGGCATCGGCAGCGAGTGTTACCCCGTTAATATATGCCGATTCATCAGATGCTAAGAAAATCGCGATATTAGAGATGTCTTGAATCGTTCCTGATTTTGGCAATAAATTCAGTCCACGTGTTGCAACTTTCATTCCGAATTCATCTACGTTTGTCATTGTTGCTGCAAAGCCTGTTTCAATGCTTGCAGGTGCAATTGCATTACAACGAACATTTTGGGGACCATATTGAGAAGCTACATTCTTTGTCATTCCAACAATTGCATGTTTTGCAGCAGTGTATGCAAGTCCACCGCGTCCACCTGTGAGGCCAGCGATGGAAGCCATGTTTAAAATCGTGCCGCCGCCGTTTTCAAGGAAAACAGGGAGGACTTTTCGAATGCCGCGCATAACGCCGGTAACGTTAATATCCATGACGCGTTCCCATGTAGGATCTTGTACGTTTCCTGCTGCTTGCATATTATCGCCAACACCTGCATTATTTACTAATATATCAACTTTACCAAATGCTTTTACTGTTTCGTCGACCATCTTCACTACGTCTTCTTCAACTGCGACATTGACTTTAACACCGATGGCTTCATGTCCAGCTTCTTTTAACTCAGATACTGTAGCATTTAATGCTTCCTCGTTAAAATCTGCAATGACAATCTTGGCACCTTCTTCGGCATAGCTAATTGCGATCGCCTTTCCAATACCAGCACCACTACCTGTTACAATCGCAACTTTGTTTTCTAAACGTCCCATATGAATAGCCTCTTTTCTGTGATCTATTATGTACGAGCCCTTTTATTATAAGTGTTTCTAAAGCTATATTCCAATATGTTAGCCCTGTAACCTATTGAAAAACCACGGGAATCTAGCGTTTATTCATACAACTGTCATAAATTGAATTTGCTAAATCCAAATATGTTTTTTGGGACTTTTAAAAATGGCAAAAGGACTAAAAAAGTTGTAAAGACCTATACGTATGGTAAACTTAAAGAATATGCAAAATTCGATTATATCGGGTAAAATCTACAGTAACTTCAAGGAAAGCCGCCGATATCATAGAATAATGAAGGAGTATTGAAAAAATAAATGAAACTATCACTGAGATATTTAATTTTGACTGTGGCACTACTATCTGTAGTGTTGACAATGTTTAGCAGCATTTCATCAGGTTATCGTGTAAACCAAACCTCTCTTATTGACAATACATTGGAAACGAACCGCGTATATGCACAAAAGGTCTCGACAACGACAGACAATTTTTTGAAAACGACCCTACAGACTTTGGCTTATAGTGCAAAAGAGGTAGCACAGCATCTAGAGAAAGAAGATGCAGAAACTTTATTGTTTAATGAAACAGAACGTCTGTTCAATCAAACGAGCACTTTTAACTCCGTTGTTGTAACCTCTAAAAATGGTAAAATCATTGCTGCATCTCCTGAATCGCTTGATGTTGTTGGGGAGTATGTCGATTCACCTGGTGGAAAACAAGCTTTGTCGGCTCAGGTTCCACTTGTTTCGAAACCATTTATATCCATCACGGATCGTTTAATCGTATTCATTTCTTATCCGATTTTTGACGACAACGATAATTACAAGGGGTACATAGGGGGTTCTATATACTTATTAGAAGAAAATATCCTACAAGAGTTATTAGGCGAACACTTTTATGAGGATGGTTCCTATGTATACGTCGTAGATGAAGATGGGCGGATTATTTATCATCCAGACAAATCACGCATCAACGATCTCGTAACAAAAAATCATGCAATCAATGAAACCATGAAAGGCAACAGTGGGGCTCAACGGATTGTCAACTCAAATGACATTGATATGTTGGCGGGTTATGCCTACATTCCGACAACTAAATGGGGAGCTGTGTCACAAAGGCCAACTGAAATGGCTTTACTCCCTTCGAAAAACATGAGAAATGAAATGATGTTAAAATCATTGCCGTTCTTATTAGTTTCGTTTCTTGTTATTATTTATATTGCCAATCGAATTGCTCGACCATTAGAAAAGTTGGGCCATTATGCAGAATCTAATATGGACGATAACCAAGATAAAAAGGTAGAAAAAGTAAATGCTTGGTATTATGAAGCCATTCAGTTAGAAAAAGCACTTGTTAAAAGTTTCTCTTTCTTTGAAGACAAAGTGAATTATTTTATTCACCAATAAACGACCGACCCACTGACTGGATTAGTAAACAGAAGGTCTATGAGTGAGCAAACTAAAAGATGGAAATCAGTAAACATGCCTTATTCAATTATGCTATTTGATATCGACCATTTTAAGCGAGTCAATGATACATATGGTCATGCTATCGGGGATGAAGTTTTAAAGTTTTTAGCGGTAGAAATGCAAAATGTATCAAGAAGTAATGACGTTTGTTGTCGGTACGGTGGGGAGGAATTTATTTTATTGCTGCCGCAGACATCGATGCAAGAAGCTTATGAAGTAGCGGAAAGGTTACGTAAAAAATTGGAATCGACAATAAGCCCAAGTGGGGAATTAATTACGATTTCTTCAGGTATTGCAAGTTCCGAGGAATCAGAACTGCAAATAGCAGGTCTGATTGAGATTGCGGATAAGCGCTTATATCAAGCAAAAAATACAGGCAGGAATAAAACGATTACGGGTGAACTTCACACTGAGGGAAAAGTTTAATTCATTTTAATAGTAAGTAAAGCATAAACACAACCGAATAAAATTGGTTGTGTTTTTTGCTATAGTCAAGCAAATTCATTGATAGTCAAAATAGATCAAGGTATAATTTATGTATAGTCAAATATAGTCAAAGTCAGACGTAATCGATTTGAAATATAAGGAGGAATTTGTTATGAAATGTGAACATTGTGGAAAAAATGCAGCAACAATGAACTTAAGGTTTCAAATGAATCAACAAAATATGCAAGTCAATATGTGTCGTTCTTGTTTTAGAGAAATCCAAGGACAATTAACAGCAGGACAAATGCCTTCATTTGAAGGTGATGCTAATTATTATTCACAGGCGAATGGTGGCAAACAGGCAAGAACACAAACAAGACACGTTGAAGAAAATCCAGATCACGGATTATTAGATGAACTAGGAAAAAACATTTCAAATGATGCAAAGAAAGGACTCATAGATCCTGTTATTGGTCGTGAACAGGAGATTAAGCGCGTGATTGAGACCTTAAATCGAAGAAACAAAAATAATCCTGTCTTAATTGGTGAACCAGGTGTTGGTAAAACTGCAATCGCTGAAGGGCTTGCTGTTAAAATTCAAGAAGGGGACGTTCCGACAAAACTACTTAACAAAAAAGTATATTTGTTAGACGTCGCTTCACTTGTGACGAACACAGGAATACGCGGTCAATTTGAAGAACGAATGAAGGAACTCATTCAGGAACTTGAAGTTCGTACGGATGTCATTTTATTCATCGATGAGATTCATCTACTCGTAGGGGCAGGTCAGACAGAAGGCTCGCAAATGGATGCTGGAAATATATTGAAACCTGCGTTAGCACGTGGAGGTCTTCAATTAGTAGGTGCAACAACTTTAAAAGAATATCGCCAAATCGAAAAAGATGCAGCGCTTGAACGTAGATTCCAACCAATTATCGTGAAAGAACCTTCTACAGAAGATGCCATTAAAATTTTAGCAGGCATTAAAGATCGCTATGAAAAGTTTCATGAAGTAACTTATCCAGAGGACGTTATAGAAGCATTTGTGACGCTTTCGGATCGTTATATACAAGATCGTTTTTTACCAGACAAAGCCATTGACTTGATGGATGAGGTTGGATCGCGTCTTAACTTAACGCATGTAGTAGGCAATTCGGATGAGATAGAAGCGCGATTGAATGATGTCGTAGAAGAAAAAGAACAAGCTGCCGAGGGAGAAGACTATGAAAAAGCAGCAAATTTACGTTATGAAGAAATACAGTTACGTAAACAATTGGCAGAAGTGACTGAGCATGCAGATACTGAAACGGTTGTTGTGTCTGTTTCAGATATTGAACAAATTGTAGAAGAAAAGACGGGCATCCCCGTCACAAAACTACAAGCGGCTGAACAAGCTAAAATGAAAGATTTGGCACTGCATATGAGCGAAAAAGTGATTGGTCAAACAGAAGCGGTCGACAAAATTGCAAAAGCAATCCGTCGTAGCCGAGCAGGGCTTAAAACGAAAAATCGTCCAATCGGTTCTTTCTTATTTGTTGGTCCAACAGGTGTTGGTAAAACAGAAATTACCAAAGTGTTAGCCGAAGAGTTATTTGGATCTCGTGATGCACTGCTACGTCTGGATATGAGTGAATATATGGAGAAGCATTCTATATCCAAGATTATTGGCTCACCCCCTGGATATGTGGGACACGAAGAGGCGGGTCAGTTAACAGAAAAAATTCGTCACAATCCATATTCCATTCTTTTGTTGGATGAAATTGAAAAAGCGCATCCTGATGTCCAAAATATGTTCTTACAAATTATGGAGGATGGCCGCTTGACAGATTCACACGGAAGAACTGTCAGTTTTAAAGATACGGTAATTATTATGACCAGTAATGCGGGAACAGGTGAGAAAACGATAAGCGTTGGATTTAACCAAGCTTTACATGAGTCGGTGACAACGCTTGAGAAGTTGGGCAACTATTTTAAACCTGAATTTCTTAACCGATTCGATAGCATTGTGTCATTTAACGAATTAACAGCAGAAGACTTGCTAGAAATCGTTGACTTAATGCTAATGGAGTTAGAAGAAACGATTGAGGAAAATGAGATTTCCATCACAATTTCGAAGGAAGCGAAGAATGCATTGGTTAAATTGGGCTATGACAAGCGTTTCGGTGCCCGCCCACTTCGACGAGTGATTCAAGATCAGATTGAAGATCCATTAACAGATCTAATTTTGGAAGAAGAGAAGCTTGATAAGGTACATGTCGATGTTGTAGAGGAAGCAATTGTTGTAAATAGAGTTTAAAATGATAAAACGCCGAAAAGTCAACGATTCACAATGACATTTCGGCGTTTTTTTAGTGGCTATCTAGTGAGGGGTCTGCGGTGTTAGCGTCTATAAGATTTGCAAGTGAAAACGGATTGTAATTTCATATAGTGATGCAAAAGGCGTGCGTGACGTCCTTCTACTGTTTGTGAAGTGATAAGGGGGGACAAACGTTCAATAAATTCTCTGTCACACAC
>JARIDM010000199.1 GCA_029263945.1 Sporosarcina sp. | reverse complement strand
CGTACGGCTGTCATAGGCACGCTTGGTGTATATATAGACGGTGTAAAAGTGATTTACGATGTCCCACAGATGACGACTTTACCGGCAGAGTACCTTCATCCCTTGTTGAAAGATTGTGTTGAACGTGGCGTAACACATATTGTGCTTGAAGCATCTTCGCTTGGGCTGTCAACAAATCGACTCGTGGACTGTGAAATAGATGTCGGCGTGTTGCTCAATATTAGTGCAGATCATTATGATGAGCACGGCGGAAGAGAGGCATATATAGAGGCTAAAAAAATGCTCGTGACAACTGCTAAAAAGTTGGTTGTAAATCAGGATGATCCTGTGTGTTGTGAAATGGTACGAGAGGCTAGGCAGAAATGCGTTTTCATTGGAACACAAAAAGCGGCTGACCTATGCTTAAGTGTTGAAGGGGACAGTCTCTTAGTCTCGAATACGAATTAGCGCGGTGTATTAAACCTTCCTGTGCTCGGAGAATATAACGAGACGAATGCACTCGCTTCCATCGGTGTGATGCAATGTCTTGCTTATGAGTTACAAGAAATTCTTTCACAAACTGCTTTTTTAACGTTACCTGAAGGCAGAATGGAAAGCATTGAAAAGGACGGCGTAAACGTCATTATTGATTATGCGCATACACCAGATGCGTTAAGTGTTGTTTTACAATCGCTCACAAAAATTTGCGAAAGAAAGATTACGACCGTATTTGGTTGTGGTGGAAATCGTGATAAAGGCAAAAGAAAAGAAATGGGGGAAAGGGCTGCTTTTTATTCAACTCATGTAATTGTGACTTCTGATAATCCAAGAAATGAAGATCCTTTAGCCATTATTGCTGACATTATAGAGGGATTGGAAGAAGCAAATGCATCGATTTGTGTTGAACCAGACCGCGAACGTGCGATAAAACAAGCGATTGAACAAGCAGAGACGGGTGACATTGTGCTAATTGCTGGAAAAGGCCATGAAAGAACGCAGCATATTGGTGATAAAATTCTCCCGTTTTCTGATATAGAAATCGTCCAGCAATCCTTATTAAAAAAAGTCTAGAAAATGAAGCGCCATATATTCACGAACCCTCTTAAATCTGTTATGCTATAAAATGATTGGAGGGACGGATGAATGCTAATGACTGATGAATGGCTAACCATCATTGAACATGCAGAAGAGCTTACCAAAATTATTGCTACTTCAGAAGTTGTTGAACAATACAACAAAGCTCATACAGCTGTTTATTCCAATGAGGATCTTGTGCAAGAGATTAAAGTATTTGCAGCGTTAAAAGAACGTTATGAAGAAGTACAACGATTCGGACGTTATCATCCGGATTATAATATAGTAATGAAAGACATTCGAATCAAAAAGAGAGCATTGGACATGAATGAACAAGTTGCCGCGCTTCGCTTGGCTGAAAATGATGTTCAATATCTGTTTGATGAAATCGGATCGATTGTCGCAAATTCTGTTTCAGAATCAGTAAAAGTACCTGCTGGGAGTGCATTCTTTACAGACTCTTCTTGTGGAAGTGGTTGTGGTTCTGGCGGAAGTTGTTCTTGCTCTGCATAACTTTAAACTGTTTCATTTACCGCATGGGCGGCAGATGAAACAGTTTTTTTGTTCTGTTTTGCTGAGTTTCACGCAAATTGTCATTTCAAAAACAAAAACTCACCCTACCTTATTAAAATGGTAGGGTGAGGCTTCACTTTATACTACATTGCTTCCTTGGATGACTTTTAAGGCAAGCGTTGGATTATTGGTAACGATTCCAGCGGCTCCTGCATTAATAAGGGAAGTAATGGTTTCTTCATCCTCGACTTCGGTAAAGTAAAACGGAACATTTAAGGTAGAAAGAAATTTAATGAAACCATCTGTCCCAAGTGGGAAAATGCCAAGATTTTTTGAGGTTTGGAAAAAGTCTGCTTGTGGACTGTATAAGTGTCCGAATTGACTCGTGAAAGCAGCGTACGCTTTTTTGATCTCGTTGTCGCCTGCACCTGTTGCAACACGATTTTGAGCATATAAATTAAAGCGGTCAATTTGTTCATCGTAATGGCTTGTTACTGCGACTCTGTCTTCTGCACTGTATTCTTGGATGAGTCTCCACAATTTTGAGGGCATTAAGCTGCCTTCATAAGTATCAGGCGCATCCTGCAAATTTATGAGTATAAAAATATGGGGGTACATGTCTAGTAATTCGTTCAGTGAAAGGAGTACTTCACCAGAACCACGGTATGAAAAGTCCCCTTCTAGATTTTTAAAATTGTAACCTGCATCTGCTTCTTTAAGTTCACTTAATAGAAAGTCTGCTACTTTGCCAGTTAAATCTGTCTTTAAATCGACATATTCGTCATTAAATACAAGGATTTCTTCGTCTTTGGTAAGTCGAATATCAATCGCAAAACCATGAACGCCTAGTGATGCCGCGTGAGAAAAGGCTGTATTTGTGTTTTCAGGTGCTTCGAAAGATCCCCCGCGTTTTGCCAAAATAATAGGAGATTCAAATTCAAGTGCTTTTTTTCCGATACGCGGTAAAGGTTTTGCGACTGCTTTGGAAGCTCCCCACGCAGCAATGCTAGCAGCGCCTATTGTTAATGCTACATTTGTTTTTCTTCCCAAGTGTATATCCTCCTTTGTAAATTCCGTATATTGTTTTAATTATAGGTTAAAAGTGTTAAGTTGTCAGCTATTGAAGTTGCAGCCCTTTTCAGTCGTATGGTATTGTAGACTATAGGAAATATTATTGGAAAAGAGGTGGAAGAAAATGATCAATCGACAAGGTGTCATCATTTACCTCCATAATTTAAGGCAAGCGAAGTCACTTCGTAAATATGGACATGTCCATTATATATCAAGGAAAATGAAATATGTAGTCCTTTATTGTAATCGTGAAGAAGTTGATGCTGTGATTAGAAAGGTGGAGCAACTTCCATCCGTAAAAAAGGTACTGCCTTCCTATCGACCATTTGTAAAAACAACATATGAAAACGCGAAGCCAGATAAAGCCAAAGAGTACGATTATAAGGCAGGTTTATAATTCGTTTCCATGATTTAGTAAAAGCAAGTGGATAGGTCATTAATCGTAACAGAAGTTCGAATGAATAGATATCGACCAGGAGGTGACGCAATTGAAGTTTATGTTAAGAGCATTTGTGTTGTTGTTGCTAACAAACGGTCTTCTCGTTTTTATGCATTACAATGAAGCAAAAAGCGTGATGGCAGGTGGTTCAAACGAGGGAGAATATGCACAGGAAATTGAGGTGATGCACAGAACGGATGGTCTTTATGTCCGCCATCATTTCAAGCACTTACCAAATGCTCGTTTTGAAATTATATGGCCAGAAGAAAGTACGAAGCGGGCTTGTTATGTGAATGAAACAGATGCTTGTACGCGTTTAAATGACGAAGCAACTGCGTTCGTTGAGGGAGAAGCAAATAACCAATCGATTTCGTATGTGATTCCGCAATCGATTTCGACACAGGAAAATATGTTTTTTAAAGACGTTTTTGCAACTTTACATAATGCTGAGGTTTCTTCCACATTAATGCATATTACGGATGAAATGAATCTCGGTGGTTTTTGGGTAAATGGGTTAGAACGTGTGGGCGAGAAGAAGATGGCGTTAGTGGACTATGCGCTTTATAGAGGTTCTGGTGCGGTAACGGATTTGTATTGGCAACAGATGGAAAAACCATTGCTTTATACGAGTGACCGATTATCCGTTTATGGGCCAGAAGGTGTGTATACGGATGAACAATTCCAAGGAATGACGCATGCATTAGATGCTGTGGAAACTTTACATGCGACTGTGGTTATGAATAGTAAAATAGGGGGCATTGACGGAAACCGTTTTACAATAACAAATGCGCCGACGATTCAAGGTATTGTAGAAAAAGTTGTCATTGAAGGCTTACATAACCAGTATCATTTACCGCAAAATGAAAAATGGACGACAGAATTGATTGCATCACTTTTAAGTGGAGAAGCCCTTGGTTCTGAACTCGCAAGAAGTGGCTATACACAATTACGCGAACAATTAACGGCCGAGCAACTTGCACAAATGACCACAACGATTCGCGGAGAAGTGGCAGAAGAATTAGATGCAGATTATTTAACGGAACGGTTTATTGAAACGACTGGTTTTGGTACATCATTCTTTAAGAAAAATCGTTCAGCAACGGATGCGTTATATCCGTTCGTACTTGAAGATATGAGAGGAATTTATGTATCCGGTGATAAGAAACTTGAAAAAAGTGTAGTATTACAGGATGATGAGCGATTTTATCCCGCCGTGGAAATGTTTACCGAACTTGGATTTGATGTCACTTGGAATGAGCAGTCCCTATATATAGCGAATTCGGAAAGAAGTTATCGCTTCCCACTTAAAGAGAAATTTTATATTTTTAACGAAAGAAGATTTGACTTATTGTCGTTGCCGTTTAAAAGGATCGGAGAAGAGTTTTATTTTGAGGAAAAAATCCTTGTACGAATTTTTCATACCGAAATTAACAAATTGGACAATCGAATCGATATTAACTTAATTTCAGAGCTATCCAAGGAGAAGAGCTAATTGAGAATTATAGCAGGAGATAGAAAAGGCTTGCAGTTAAAATCACTAAAAGGAAATGATACGCGTCCTACTTCGGATAAAGTGAAGGAGTCTGTATTTAACCGAATTGGTCCTTTTTTTAACGGAGGGATTGCTGTTGAATTATTTGGTGGCAGTGGTGCACTCTCTCTCGAAGCGTTATCTCGTGGGATAGACGAGGCATTTATATTCGAGAAAAATCGTGCAGCATGTGAAGTCATTCGAGAAAATGTTGCGAAGTGTCATTATGAGCAACAGGTACACATTCAACAGACGGATGCCCGTAATGCTGTGAAGTTTTTAAGTGGAAAAGGAAAATTAGTTGACTACTTATTTGTAGATCCACCTTATGCTGAAGTCGCATTCTACGAGATTGCACAGGCGATGGTAGATGAAGCGTTGTTAGCTAAACATGCAGTGATTATTTGTGAACATGCGAAGGAGACTGAATTGGTAGCGGCATTTGGTCCTTTTCAGTTACAAAAATGTAATGTGTACGGAAACATCGCCATATCAATTTACGAGAAGTGAGGTTTTAACTATGTCTAAACTGGCAGTAGTGCCTGGTAGCTTTGACCCGTTAACAAATGGTCATCTAGATATTATTAAACGGGCTGCGAAAATTTTTGACCGCGTCAATATCGTCATTATGAATAACTCTGCGAAAGAATCCTTATTTTCAATTGAAGAACGCATGGAACTTATTGCTGAGGTCACAGGATCACTTGAGAATGTTAAAGTTGAAACGTCTGCTGGTTTGATGATTGAATATGCTGAGCGTGTGGGTGCTGTTGCAGTAGTACGAGGGCTTCGTGCAGTGAGTGACTTTGAATATGAAATGCAAATCACCTCAATGAACCGCGTTTTAGATGAAGAAATCGAGACTTTCTTTATCATGACGAATAACCAATACTCATTTTTAAGTTCAAGCATCGTCAAAGAGGTCGCTAAATATGGTGGGAATATTTCAGAGCTCGTGCCTAAACCTGTAGAAGTTGCATTGAAAAAAAGATATCTAGCGCAATAATTAAAAAAAGGTTATCATGGAGAGCGAATTCATGATAGCCTTTATTTAATTTGAGTCAGTCTCCTAATGATCTTATGTTGTGGAGTTGGCGCAACGAAACCCCTATTATGAAATAGATTGAGAGAGGTATAAAAATAATATCTTGCGATCAAATGAGTTGGATTTAAAGTAAGAAATAAAAGATAATGGGAACAATAATGATGCTCCAAAGCCGGCCTATGAAATAAGGTCGAATGGATATGCCAGCAGACTTAGCGATGACAGCCACTTGCATATGAATACTTAACCCATTCGCAGCAATAATCGCAGCAATAATAAGTGGGAAAAAAGGCAAGTGACTAAAGTGGGCGCTTGCAGATTGTACGCCAGTTGTCATTTCAAAGATTGATAAAATAACAGTTTGTGCAATCCCTGTATCTACTGCAAAAGTGGTGGCGATGACTTTGGCTAATACAGTACCAAGTGCTGAGAAAAAAATCACTGTCGTGGCGACAAGTATGATGACGTTTGAACTTTCTTTTATGGCATCAAGAAAAGGAAGCCCGTTCGTTTTGTTGTTGGGCACAAAAGCATGATTTCTTGAAGGAATTCTATATTTCATAAAGACTAAAGTGATTAAAAAGAAGGAGATATTGGCGAAGTGAATGGCGATGAGTAAACGCCAACCCATTGTAATATCGCCAAATAATTCAGTACCGACAAATCCAATAATGAACATCGGACCAGGCGCATGACAGGCAGCGAGTAATAAACTCGCTTGCCTTGAAGAGAGTTCATTTGTAAGGGTCATTTCTGAAACAGTTACAGCACCAACTGGGAAACCGCCAAATGAGCCTAAAACGTAGGCCTTCAAAAAACTTTTCCAAGCGACTCGTTTTGTTGAAACAGCAGGTATTTTCAAGAGCCACTGCGTTAAAATAATGTAAGGGAGTAAGTAAGGCAGCAGTGCATTTACAAAGAGATATGCACCTACTTCAGCCCCGTCATGCGCGGTGCCAGGTTGTAAAATGAAAAGAAAGATCAATGCCCAAATAATGGCGATATTAATCATTTGCTTTTGATGTACAACGGTACTGTTTTGTGCATGCACATTGCTCCTTTCTGTCTGTGAAATGTTTAAATGTCTATTTTATACCGACCCATCAATTTCATCATTGGGTTTTACTGCTTATAGCGGGGTGAACCTTTCTTAAACGATAGGTTGCGTTGTTGTAGCAAATTAGTCTCATTATGAAATAGACGGAAGTACGTAATATTCAGTGCTACACTAATAGATATGTAAAGAAGGTACATGCTATTAATCAATTGGAGGTGCATTTGGGTGAGAATGAAGAAAGTTGGTTCTGGGATTGCAATATTTATCATCGCAGCCTTATTGTTTTTATATCCGTTAGATAGTTATATTTCTCAACCAGGGGGCGCCTATGATCTTGCACCTCTTGTGGAAATCGATGACGGAGACGAGGACGATGTTGGGACGTTTAGTTTAATGACGATTTCTTTGTCAAAAGCAACTGCGGCCACTTATGCCTTTGCGCAGATCTCTTCTAAACGAAAAATACTGCCAGTAGAAAACGTAAGAAAAGCTGGTGAAAGTGAAACAGAATATGATTTAAGACAGAAGAAGATGATGTCAGATTCACAATTTAATGCGATTACAGTTGCGTTTAATCAGGCGGGAATTCCAATCGAAGTTGATTACAATGGCGTTTATATTATGAATGTACTTGAGAAAGGTGCTTCCGATAAAATCCTTAAGGCTGGAGATTTAATAAAGTCAATTGATGGCGTTGCACTAGAGGAATCGGGTGAATTTGTCACATTGATTGCTGAAAAAAAATTGGGCGAAAAAGTTGCGTTAACTGTTGAACGTGAAGATGAAGTACTTGACGTAACGGTTGTATTAAAAGAAATTCCAGATGCAGAAGGTCGCATAGGCCTTGGTGTAGGTTTCCAGGAAGATCGAAACTTAACGACAGTGCCAGAAGTTACAATGCACACGTCGAATATTGGGGGGCCCTCTGCGGGACTTATGTTCACGCTAGAAATTATGAACCGCTTACTCGATGAAGACCTAACAAAAGGATATAATATTGCAGGAACGGGTGAAATGTTTGTAGACGGAACGGTCGGTCGAATCGGTGGTGCCGATTTTAAAGTAATGGCAGCAGATCGTGAAGGGGTAGAGATTTTCTTTGCACCAGACGATGAGTTACCTGAAGAAGTAAAGGCAATGAATCCTGGTATTATGACAAATTACGAAGAAGCCGTACAAACGGCAAAGAAAATTAACTCAAAGATGAAAATTGTACCCGTTAAATCGATTGACGATGCACTGGCTTACTTAAAAAAACTAGAAGCGAACTCTTAAGCTTTATTGAGCTTAACGATTACGCTATTCTTTAGAATAATTAGAAATTTAACTTCCTCTTATTGTCTCTTGTAAACCAGTAATGGCATGATACAATAAGAACAATCAAATATCATTCACTCATATAATCGCGGGAATATGGCCTGCAAGTTTCTACCGATTTGCCGTAAACAAATCGACTATGAGAAGCAATGGGCGGGACATGCTGTGTAAGACTGGCATGTATCTTTCCATTCCATTCGAGACGAAAGTTCGAAGGACATTGCTCCACTCATATCATGAATGGATGCACGGTCTTTGGGGCTTTTTTTGTTTTGGAATGAGGTAAGTTTTTATTACCCATTCTTTTTTAAAAAATAACTTCCTGACCGTGAAATAGAAAGGGAGATACAACAAATGCACGCATTGAAAACCAAAATTTTACAAGAGGGTATGGTCTTATCTGATTCAGTCCTAAAAGTGGATACGTTTTTAAATCACCAAATAGATCCTGAACTTATGCAAGCGATCGGGCAAGAGTTTGCAAAACGCTTTAGCGATTCGAACATTACAAAAATTGTCACACTTGAATCGTCTGGCATTGCACCTGCGATGATGACGGGTTTATATTTAGGTGTACCCGTAATTTTTGCGAGAAAAAGAAAGTCTTTAACCTTAACGGAACATTTGTACAGCGCTGAAGTGCATTCTTT
>JARIDM010000132.1 GCA_029263945.1 Sporosarcina sp. | reverse complement strand
TCAAATTTTAGTGTATATCCATTAATAAATTCAGTGAATTCTTTCTCAACTATTTGCCAGTTGTGTTTTTGATAGAATCCAACAGTAGGCACATTGTCTTCAAATGTCGCCAGCCTTATCGTTTCATGCTCTTTAAACAATTCTGTTTCTATATGATCTAGCAGAAGTCCGCCGTGTCCTTTCCCTTGCTGGTTATGTTTAACCATTAAGAGATGCAATAAATTTTCCTTCAAAACAGCAAAGCAGACCAGATCGCCATCATATTCTGCAATGATCATGTTTTCGATATTGCTGTCTATCTCTTTGGCTGCTTCTCCACTTTCAATATAAGCCTTCGCATTTTCTGCACCTAAAAATGACGTGTAATTTTTTATTATCACTTCATCCGCAACTAGTTTTACTTCTTGTGCATCTTCCTCTGTTGCTTTTCGAAAAGCCAACTTCGATGTATCAATATACATGATATTTCTCCTTTATTTTTTGTAATTAGAGCCACAGCTTTTATAATATCACAGTATGTTTCTTTACATCTAACAGAAAGGATAAAAGCAGAAGTTCTAGAATTTTGGGTGGGAAAGATCTTGATATATGCGATGTTGAATTTAGTGCCAGGTACAGACACAATTCAGTATTAAGTGGGTGCCTGGCACCATTCTTAATTAGAATTGAGATGAAAGAGCATAAAAAGTCTTTAGCAGAGCCAGCAAAAAATTGCTAGTGTGGCTAGGCTAAGAGAGTATGCTATCTTTCAGATATACTTATGTTGTTGTATTGAATTTAGGAACAAAATTTATTTGAAATTCAATATTTGCCTGCTACATGGCACTTTTATTAAGTATATGCATATTTTTAAAAGGCAATTTAACCTACTTTTTGATATAATTTAAATAAAGGTGGTGTTTTTATGATGGAACAACAGAATAGCGAACACACACGGAAATATGCCTGGATTGATAAGTGGGCGAAGATGACTGGTGAACGGGCTAGAATTGATGCGAAAGCAAACAAAACCTATATCATATATGAAAAAAATGGTGAAATCGTAAAAGAATATTATGATGGGAAAATAATTCCTTTTACTAAAGAGGATGAATCATAATGGATACACACCGCCCAATTTTTTTTGTGTTTGCAGGTAATAATGGTAGTGGAAAAAGTACTTTTCGTAATTTGATTATTGATAAAATTGGTTTAGATATAAACATTGATCCAGACGCGATTGCAAGAAGAATAGATCCTATAAACCCTGAATCCAAAAGAATAACTGCGGGTAAAGAAGTTATTCGATCTGTAAATGTCTATATTGAAGAAGGTAAAAGCTTTTCAATCGAGACTACACTCGCAGGGAAAAATGCAATTAGGCAGATACAAAAAGCAAAGCAAAAAGGTTTTGAAATTACTATGTTTTATATAGCTTTAAACGACGTCAGTCAAAACATTGAGCGGGTTGCTTCGCGAGTGAAAAATGGAGGACATCATATCTCCACAGAAGATATTATTAGAAGAAACAAGACTTCGTTTGATCATCTTTATGAGTATGCTTTTCTTGTTGATAATCTTGTCCTCGTTGACAATAGTAAAGATGATGGTGAAATGGTGTTAGAAGTAAATGATGGTAATATCACTTATAAATCCAACCAACTACCTAAATGGTCACTACCTATACACCAGAAATTTAATAAGCGATAATTTCTGTCAACAAAACAACTTCTTAGGATGAATGAAAAATCTTACGTTAAATAATGGCCTGCGATTCCCATCATTGTCAGTGGCACGAAGACGTTCGGGAAAGTATAGAGGTGCTTTAAGAGGCGGAATTTCTGGTGCCTTCCACCCATTGGATTCTGAAGAGTTTCTGTACTAGCCACTCATAACATAATATCCTTTAAACAGAAGTGTGAAGGAAAGAGCTAGTTGTATAGAAGAGATTAGTAAAGATTGGTGAATGGGTCCTGCGCGAAAAACAAACAGTAACGTTTGTTTCTCGCGCAGGTATTTTTTATTTACAAACTCTTACCGAAAGGCCTTTGAAAGTCGAAGCTCGCAACTTTCAAACACCCCCTTTCGTCATTAGTATGCTGTATACTACTAAAGCTTCATAGTCAGAAGCAGGAGAATCGATATGAAAAGATCTGAATATAAAAAACAACATAAAAAAGCAATGAAACAGAAAAGCAGCCTGAAGAAAAAGATGATTCGTTTCGGAATTCTGGGTGTCGTATTTGCTGTCATTTCTGTACTTCTTGTACTGAATCTCTTCATTACATTCAGCGACGTCAGTAAACTCGAAAAACCGGCACCCCGATCGACAGTTATTTACGATCTAAATGGAGACGTAGTTCGCAAGGTGTCGAATTCGAAAATAGAAGGTGTATCGATCGAACAGATTCCGAAAATGCTAGTGGAAGCTGTCATTTCTGTGGAAGATCACCGGTTCTACGAACATCACGGTCTGAATTATTTAAGAATGGGCCGCGCGTTAGCGGAGAATGCGTTCAAAGGAAAAATCGTGTCTGGCGGCAGTACGATTACGCAGCAACTTGCGAAAAATGTGTTTTTGACACAAGAGCGTACCTTCTCGCGTAAGTTCAAGGAGCTGATCCTCGCAAAGAAGATTGAACGGGTGTATTCGAAAGAGGAAATCATGGAACAGTACTTGAACCAAATTTATTTCGGTGACGGGGCATGGGGTGTTCAACGTGCAGCACAGACATACTTCGGTAAAGATGTCAGCGATTTGACATTAAATGAATCTGCGACAATCGCAGGCATGATTAAAGCTCCGTCGCATTTATCGCCTAGGAAAGATATTGAAAAGTCGTTGACGCGGCGCAATCTAGTGTTGTCACAGATGCTGCGTGAACAGTATGTGAGTCAAGAAGAATATGATGAAGCAATTGGACAAAATTTGGAACTGGCCGATTCAACAGTACCGCATGATGAGGATAACTATCCGTATTATATCGACCGTGTTGTAGACGAGGCCGTCAATACTTACGAGTTGACGAAGGAAGAAGTACTATCTGGCGGATTGCATATTACGACAGAAATCAATCCCGTCGTCCAAAATGCGCTCGAAGACGTATATGCAAATAACAAAAATTTCCCAGAGAGCACATCGGATCAGCTGTTGCAGAGTGCCGCTGTTTTCGTGAATCCTAAAACTGGGGGTATTCTCGCACTAGTCGGTGGAAGAGGCGAGTATACGCAAGGACGTTTCAACAATGCTACCGATCTCATCCGGCAGCCTGGATCTGCGCTAAAGCCGCTTGCTGTTTACACACCAGCACTTGAGAATGGCTACCACATGTCGGATTTGCTTGAAGATGAACCAATCGATGTAGGTGGATACGCGCCGAAAAATATTGACCAGCAGTATAGAGGGAAAGTGACCATGTACGAAGCGCTTGCACAATCATATAATGTCCCTATCGTCTGGTTATTGAATCAAATCGGCGTCCAAGAGGGCGTGAATGCCGTTGAACGGTTTGGAATTCCATTAACAAAAAACGATCGTAACCTTGGATTGGCACTTGGTGGGTTGGAAAAAGGAACTTCTCCCTTACGCATGGCGCAAGCATTTTCCGCGTTTGCGAATGGTGGCGTAATGGAGGAAGCCCATGCGATTACAGAAATAAAAGATTCGGAAGGAACAGTTCTCGGAAAGTGGGAGGGAGAGTCTGTGCAGGTGACGGATGCGGAAGTTGCCGAGCAAATGACTCATATGCTGCAAGGGGCTGTAGAAGAAGGAACTGGGAAAAAAGCACAGATATCCGGTATGGACGTAGCGGGGAAGACG